>JAFTRV010000034.1 GCA_017462065.1 Bacteroidaceae bacterium | reverse complement strand
TGCCTGCGGCAATTCACGAGCAAGAGGAGAAAGCGGCTCGAGCGCCCTGTGCCGGGCCTTTTGGTACTTTTGTGCGACAAAAGTACATGACAGAACGACTACAAAAAGAATAAACGACAATAGATTAAGGGTAAACCGCAATAAGAATAAAAAATCCTACTCCAACTTTGCGGATGAACCAAATCTACAAGTAAAAGGCTGTTTTTATCTTAATATTTAAGGTTTTAAGCTAATTTTAGGCATAAAACGTTTGATTATGTTGAATTTTCGCTATCTTTGTAAAGATTAACAAATTTTATTTGCATCTCTTACAAAGAGACGCAACTTTTTTAACAAATAAAATAGTCAAAATTGCCTTTACAAACGGCAACAAAGAAACCGTTTTAAAATCCATACAAAAATATAACGGCTTCGCATACCTGCGAAGCCGTTATATTTTTTTGCTTTCTAATTATTCAGCGAGCTTGTTGTCAGAACCAAGAACGTTCACAATCTTGTGAATGTACTGCTTCTTCATGTTCTCGCGAGCAGGACCGAGATACTTTCTTGGGTCGAACTCTGCGGGGCTTGTAGCGAATACCTCGCGGATAGCTGCAGTCATAGCAAGACGGCTGTCGCTGTCGATGTTAATCTTGCAAACTGCGAGAGACGCAGCCTTGCGAAGCTCCTCTTCGGGGATACCGATAGCATCCTTCAATGCACCACCGTACTTGTTGATTGTCTCAACCTCTTCCTGAGGAACTGAAGATGAACCGTGAAGAACGATGGGGAAGCCGGGAAGCTCCTTCATACAACCTTCGAGAACGTCGAATGCCAATGGGGGAGGTACAAGAACACCCTTCTCGTTGCGTGTGCACTGCTCGGGCTTGAACGTGTTAGCGCCGTGAGACGTACCGATAGAGATAGCCAAGCTGTCGCAGCCTGTCTTAGTAACGAAGTCTACAACCTCCTCAGGACGTGTATATGTGTGATGCTCAGCAACTACGTCATCCTCAACACCAGCAAGGATACCAAGCTCGCCCTCAACTGTAACGCCGTACTGGTGAGCGTACTCAACAACCTGCTTTGTAAGAGCTACGTTCTCCTCATAAGGAAGGTGTGAACCGTCGATCATCACTGAAGAGAAGCCCATGTCGATACATGACTTACACAACTCGAAAGAGTTACCGTGGTCAAGGTGAAGAACGATCTCAGGGTTTGTGCAACCGAGTTCCTTCGCATACTCAACAGCACCCTCAGCCATGTAACGGAGAAGTGTCTGGTTAGCGTACTTGCGGGCACCGCTTGATACCTGAAGAATAACCGGAGACTTTGTCTCTACCGCAGCCATGATGATAGCCTGCAACTGCTCCATGTTGTTGAAGTTGAATGCCGGGATTGCATAACCGCCCTTCATTGCCTTTGCGAACATTTCCTTAGTGTTCACAAGACCCAATTCTTTGTAATTTACCATAGTTATTTAATACTTTAAAGTAGTTAGATAATCACTATAAACCGCCCTACGGGCGTATTTCTTTGCAAAATTAACAAAATCTTTGATTTATCTAAGCATAATCGGAAAAATATTGAGCAATCAAGGCATAAAGTTCATATAGGAGCAAGCGGGGCTCATTCCTTTACCTTCAAGCCGATTGCTTCTGCTTGTCATCCGCTATATAAACAATGGTTTTTCTGTTCTTTCTGCCCGCTCTCATCTCCCTGACAGTATCAAGCAGGCTGACGGAATATTTTCTCTTAAGAATTTTATAGCGTTGCCGCTCGCCCAGGTCATTCAGGACGACCTTTACCAGCAGCCTGCCGCAAGGAGCCTGCATATACTCCTTGAACAATTCGTCACGTATGCCGTTCCTGTTTCGCTCTACAAGAACATTATAGCTGCGTTTTTTCTCTTTCCACCTGAGGAGTATCTTGAATGCCGCCTTAAGAACAACAGCGACAAGCACTGCCTGCACTGCCGCCAACAGCCAATGCACCCGATATAACGGCACAAAAGCTATGCCTACCCCCATGAACAGCAGGAGATAGGCATAGGTGTTCAAATAGACGTATCTTCTAAATGATGATAATCCGCTTGGCATTACTTGTACAATGCGTTGTAGAAAGCATCAACGACACGCTGTGCGCCAGCCTCATCAACGTCAGAAAGAAGGACTGAAGTACGCTGTGTATATGCCTCATAAAAAAGTTGGTAAGCAGGGCAGAAGCAGAAGAATGTAGGCTCCTTAGTGTAACCAATCTCCTTTATGCCGCTTGGCAAAAGATAACGGATAACCTTGCCTGAATCAAAAAAATAGAAATACTTGCCTCTGATTACCTCTACGACACGCTTGTCTGTTATAACCACGAAGCCCTCTTTCTTAATACCCAATATCAAAGCGAAGACTCTCTTGATTGCGCCAATGAGCTTTGCAATAGGGTTTGAACTGGTTGCCCACAATTCAGCCTCCAACTCCATCACGAGGTTCTCGCCTTCGTTCAGCACGATACCTGATTTCAGTTTTGTCATAATTTTTTTCTGTTTTGTTTGTTTAACATTTCTCCGTGTTATTATTTTTCACTAACCGACGGAGACTTAATTCGTTGCGTTTGCATTGCAAAGATAACGATATATAAATAAATACAAAATTTCTTAATAAGATTTTTCAAAAAAAGTTACAGATATTCCAAAAAGCCATCTAAGGCACCTATTACACCTATTTTATTTTATATTTATTAACGTTTAAGAATTTCTTCCCTAACATAGAATTTATTGCAAAAAGAAAATATTTATTAATGCGAGCCGGCATAAAACAGTTTTTTTGTGTAAGTTTGCATAAAACAGGAAACATACCAAGCAAACATATCGCATTATGTATATTATAGGCATAGCCGGCGGAACAGGGTCGGGAAAGACCACCGTCGTGAAGGAGATAGTAAACTCATTGCCCGAAGGCTCTGTTGCGGTCATTCCGCAAGACTCATACTACAAAGACAGCAGCGACGTTCCTGTCGAGGAGCGTCAGTTCATAAACTTCGACCACCCGGACGCATTCGATTGGGACCTGCTCGTCGAGCAGATTTCAATGCTCCGTGAGGGCAAGCCAATTGAGCAGCCCACATACTCGTACATCACATGCTGCCGCCAGCCCGAGGTCGTTCATGTAGAGCCGAAGGACGTTATTATAATCGAAGGCATCATGGCTCTCGTAAACCCGGAGCTTCGTGAGCTTATGGACCTTAAGATTTTTGTCGATGCCGACGCTGACGACCGCCTTATTCGCCTCATACGCCGTGATGTCATCGAAAGAGGCCGCACGCCCGAAACCGTAATATCACGTTACGAACGGGTTGTCAAGGAGATGCATTGGGAGTTCATTGAGCCCACAAAGAAGTACGCCGACATTATCATGCCACAGGGCGGGCATAACATGAAAGCGATAAAGGCGCTGCAGATGTCAATAAGCTATTTCCTGAAGTAAGCCTATGAGAATCCGATACCTATACCCTATCGCGCTATTGACGCTGTTTGTGGCTTTCGTCACATGCGGCGGTGCCATTTTCGGGTATAACATCTCGGATTACCATGAGCAAGTAGCTCCAGAAAAGCAGTACACATACGTTTCACGATATGCCGAACTGTCGGAGCATGACAGCCATTTCAGGGATGCGGCAGGCATCATAGGCTACGATTGGACCCTTATAGCAGCCATTGCGTTTACCGAGTCACGCTTTGACAGCACCGCTGTCTCAAGCGCAGGAGCGACAGGCATCATGCAGGTTATGCCGAACACACTTCGAGGCTTCAACATTCCCGATTCCATGCACATGGACGCAAGGACCAACATCTTCGCTGCGACAGAGCTGCTCCGCTCGCTCGACAAAAGATTCAGGCACGTAAAAGACCCTGCAGAGAGAATAAACTTTGTCCTCGCATCGTACAATGCCGGCTACGGACACATACTCGACGCCATGAGGTTTGCCAAGCGAGAGGGCAAGGACAGATTCGTATGGGAGAACAATGTCGATACGTTCCTCATACTCAAGAGCCGACCCGAATACTACAACGACACCCTTTGCCGCAACGGCAAGTTCGAGGGCTGGAGAGAGACATTGCAGTTCGTCTCCAAAGTACAGCGCAATTGGAAGAGATTCAAGAGGACGCAACAGCTTTACAGCGATTCCATAAGCAGGCTCGTTGAGAGCGACAGCACGTTCAGGCTAATGGAATAACAAAGAGTGCGACCACCACCGGTCGCACTCTTTGTTTGTAAGGAATTAAAAGATAAAATTCAAGGCTTTCTCAAGCGGCGAAACATAAAGTTCACTTTAATTCATTTCCATTAAAATATTTACTTGCTCAACTGCTCATGCATAGCAGCCGCTGCACGACGTCCGTCACCCATAGCGAGGATAACAGTCGCACCGCCGCGCACGATGTCGCCGCCGGCATAGATGAACGGAATTGACGACTGCATGTTCTCGTTTACCGCAATAGTGTTCTTGCGTCCGAGCTCAAGCCCCTCGACCGATGTAGGAACAAGCGGATTAGGAGAAACGCCTACCGAAACTATAGCCATATCAATGTCGATAGTCTCTATCGCGCCCTCTACAGGAACAGGAGAACGACGGCCTGAAGCATCGGGCTCGCCGAGTTCCATCTTCTGCAGCACAATCTGCTTTACGCAGCCCTTCTCGTCGGCAATGTACTCGATAGGGTTATGCAGAGTAAGGAATTCAACGCCCTCCTCTTTCGCATGCTTCACCTCTTCGAGACGTGCAGGCATCTCAGCTTCGGAGCGGCGATAGATAATCATAGCCCTCTCAGCCCCAAGACGCAACGCCGTACGTACAGAGTCCATAGCCGTATTGCCGCCGCCAACGACAGCCACACGCTTGCCAATGTGCATCGGAGTATCCGTTTCAGGGTTAGAAGCGTCCATGAGGTTCACACGTGTAAGATACTCGTTAGACGAAAGGATATTTATTGAGTTCTCGCCCGGGATATTCATGAAGTTAGGCAGGCCTGCTCCTGATGCCACAAACACGCCATTGAAGCCCTCGTCCTGCAACTGAGCGATAGATATCGTTTTGCCGACAACACAGTCCTTAACGAACTCCACGCCCATCATTCTGAGGTTTTCTATCTCTGTCTCAACGATAGCGTTAGGCAGACGGAATTCAGGAATACCGTACTTGAGCACGCCGCCGATTTCGTGCAGAGCCTCGAACACGGTAACGCTATAACCGAGCTTTGCCATGTCGCCTGCAAATGAGAGACCAGCCGGGCCGGAGCCGACAACAGCCACCTTCTTGCCGTTCGGAGCAGCTACAGCAGGAGCCGGCATCTCACCGCTCTCGCGCGCATAATCTGCCGCAAAACGTTCCAGACTGCCGATAGCCACAGCCTTATGACCCATTTTGAGATGAACGCACTTGCTCTCGCACTGTTTTTCCTGCGGGCAGACACGTCCGCAGACAGCAGGCAGCGAGCTTGTCATCTTAAGGACTTGGGCAGCCTTGATGAACTCGCCACGCTCGATATTCTTGATGAACGAAGGAATATTGATGCTTACGGGACAGCCTTCCATACAAGCAGGCTTGGGGCAGTCGAGACAACGCTGCGCCTCGACGAGAGCCATCTCCTTTGTAAAGCCGGTATTAACCTCCTCGCGCAGCTTTGTCGCACGATAGGCAGGCTCCAGTTCTGGCATAGGGCAACGCTCAATGGCAGTACGCTCCTTCGGCTTTTTGTTGTTGCGGAGTTCCGCACGCCAAGCGGCGTCACGGTTAGTCAGCTCGTCCGTTTCGCTTGCGCATGCCTCGCTCGGGTTAAGCTTCTCAATCTCGTGAGCCTCTTCGCTCCTGAAAGAGCCGAGTCTCTGCATCATGCCGTCAAAATCGACCTGATGACCGTCGAATTCGGGACCGTCCACACAAACGAACTTAGTCTTTCCGCCCACCGTAACACGGCAAGCGCCGCACATGCCCGTACCGTCCACCATGATAGTGTTCAGCGACACCACGGTAGGAATCTCGTACTGCTTGGTAAGCTTGCACACGAACTTCATCATTATCGCAGGACCGATAGCCACGCAATGGTCTACCTTCTCACGCTTGATTACACGCTCGATACCCTCTGTGACAAGACCCTTTTCGCCGTAAGAGCCGTCGTCGGTCATGATTATAACCTCGTCAGATACCTCACGCACCTCCTTTTCAAGGATTATAAGGTCCTTTGAACGGCCGGCAATCACCGAGATGACACGGTTGCCCGCCTTTTTAAGAGCTGTTGCGATAGGCAGCATCGGCGCTACGCCCACACCGCCGCCTGCGCATACCACAGTACCGAAGTTATCGATGTGAGTAGCCTGTCCCAAAGGACCTACCACGTCAGTTATGCAATCGCCCTCGTTGAGGTCGCACAGACGGCTTGAGCTAAGACCTACCTTTTGAATTACCAGAGTGATAAGCCCCTTTTCAGTGTCAGCGTGAGCGATAGTCAGAGGAATACGCTCACCCTTCTCGCCGACACGTACAATAACAAAGTTACCGGCTCTGTACGCTTTCGCAATCAGCGGAGCCTCAACACGCAGACGGAAAACCTTTTCCGAGAACTGCTCTTTAGAAACTATCTTATACATAATAATTTGTCGTTTATTTAAGCAGAATGTTTTTTCCTAAAAAGTGCAGATGCAAGGCTTGCGAAATTTTTGGGAATGGGAGTTTAGTGACCTAAATGACCATTAACAAAAATGAGCCTAACACAGCAGATGCCTTTTTAGAAGACTTTTAGTCGATAATATCAAACCCACAATACGGCACCAACGCCTTTGGAATACGAATACCCTCAGGAGTCTGGTTATTCTCGAGAAGAGCAGCCACAATACGGGGGAGAGCAAGAGCTGAGCCGTTAAGAGTGTGGCAGAGCTCGGTCTTCTTTTCCGCAGTGCGATAGCGGCACTTCAGACGGTTCGCCTGGTAGTTGTCGAAGTTAGATACAGAGCTTACCTCAAGCCAACGCTGCTGAGCCTCTGAGTAAACCTCAAAGTCGAAACAGAGGGCTGCGGTAAAGCTCATGTCGCCGCCGCAAAGACGGAGTATGCGGTAAGGAAGCTCAAGCTTCTTCAGAAGACCCTCGACATGCTCAAGCATCTCCTTATGCGACTCCTTGCTGTGCTCGGGAGTGTCTATGCGTACAATTTCCACCTTTGAGAACTCGTGCAGGCGGTTAAGGCCACGCACGTCCTTGCCGTATGAGCCAGCCTCGCGACGGAAGCACTGGGTATATGCGCAGTTCTTGATTGGGAGCTGCTTCTCGTCAAGAATTACGTCACGATAGATGTTTGTGACAGGCACCTCCGCCGTAGGGATAAGATAGAGGTCGTCGAGGTCGCAATGATACATCTGTCCCTCTTTGTCGGGGAGCTGTCCTGTACCGAAGCCCGATGCCGCATTAACGACTGTAGGAGGCATAATCTCGACATAGCCTGCCTTGCGTGCCTCGTCAAGGAAGAAGTTTATCAACGCGCGCTGCAACTGGGCGCCCTTGCCCTTGTAGACAGGGAAGCCGGCTCCTGTTATCTTAACGCCGAGGTCAAAGTCGATAAGGTCGTACTTTTTTGCAAGCTCCCAGTGAGGAAGAGCGTTTTCGGGAAGCACGGTTTCCGTGCCGCCGGTCTTCTCTACCACGTTGTCTTCGGCTACAGCGCCTTCGGGCACCTCGTCGTAAGGTATGTTAGGAATTGTGTATAGCACCTGGTTCATGTTGGCCGTAGCCTCGTCCATCTTGTCCTGAAGCTCCTTAGCCTTGTCTTTCAACGAAGCCACCTCTGCCTTTACCGCATTAGCCTCGTCAATAGCCTGAGCCTTCATCAGCTGGCCAATCTTAGCAGCCAATTGCTTATTCTGCGAAAGGATATTGTCGAGTTCCTGTTGTGCGGCACGACGCTCCTTGTCGAGCTGCAACACCTTTTCAATTGTCTCCTCAGCATTCTTGAAATGCTTTTTCTCAAGTCCTTTCAGAACTTTCTCAGTCTCTTGGCTGATAACTTTAAGTGTTAGCATATTATTATTGTTTTTAGTAGTTCTCCAATTAAGCCGAGGCACATCATAAAGCGCACCCCGTATTTTACAAAATTACAACTTTTTTGAATAATTAACAGCAATTTATCAAAAAGTTATGCATTAAAACAGCAAATAATCAGCAATACAAGAAAAAGAGGCAACTCCAAACGGAATTGCCTCAAATTTGCCATGACAAGAACTATTAGTTCTTCTCAGCGATAGGAGTAACAGAAACGTAGCTCTTGTCGTTTTTGCCACGCTTGAAAGTTACAACGCCGTCTACCAAAGCGTAGAGAGTGTGGTCACTACCCATACCGATGTTTGCACCGGGGTTGTGAACCGTACCACGCTGACGAACGATGATATTACCGGCTTTGCATACCTGGCCACCCCAAATCTTTACACCAAGTCTTTGACTTGCTGACTCACGGCCGTTCTTTGAACTACCAACACCTTTTTTATGTGCCATAATACTTAAACTTTAAATTAACCGATAATTTCTTTTACTACTAACTCTGTAAACTGCTGACGATGGCCGTTCAGCTTGCGGTAGCCTTTACGACGACGCTTGTGGAATACCAACACCTTGTCGCCCTTAACCAATGTCGGGTCGATTGTACGTGTTGTAACGATGTTCTGACCGTCCTTAGACTTGCGAACAATCTTCATTTCACGAACATTGCCAATATAGCAAACCACCTTTGCGCCTTCTACTGTAGGAGCGCCTACAGTTACAGCACCTTCCTTATCCAACAGCAACACGCGGTCAAATTCCACTGTTGTGTCGTTCTGCGCACCCTTGATGTGGTGCACGAACAGCTTCTTGCCAGCCTCAGCCTTGAACTGCTGTCCGTTAATCTCAACAATTGCGTACATTTATTTATCGCTTTTATTGTGAATTCCGCGAGGTGCGTTCCCTTCGTGAGACCGTCTTCTCCAACCCCTACGGACTAAACCGGGTGCAAAGATAGGAAACTTTTCGCATACAGGAAAGCTTTTAACAGAAAAACTTTCAAAAAGCCCCCTCTTTGCTACATTTTTTGCTTCAGCTATCACTTATGCGACAGGTAACGCTCCGCTTCCATTGCCGCGCGGCAGCCGCTTGCGGCTGCGTTTATAGCCTGGCGGTAATGCGGGTCGGCAACGTCGCCGGCAACAAAGACGCCGGGAACGAGCGTCTTCACGCCGCTGGCATCGGCAGGAACAAAGTAGCCTGTCTCGTCGGTCTTAAGGTACTTCTTGAATATGTCGGAGTTGGGCTTGTGACCGATAGCGAGGAAGAAGCCGTCGATAGCGAGGTCGTAATGTTTCTCGTCGGGCTGTCCCTGACGTGAGACAAGATGTATGCCCTCCACGCCGTCCTCTCCGAAAAGCCCTTCGGTATTGTGTTCGAAAAGCACCTCAATCTTAGGATTGGCAAGAGTCCTGTCCTGCATAGCCTTTGACGCGCGCAAGAACGGCTTGCGTACGATAAGATATACCTTTGCGGCAAGCGAGGCAAGGTAGTTCGCCTCTTCGCATGCAGTGTCGCCGCCTCCGACTACCGCTACGATTTTCTTGCGATAGAAGAAACCGTCGCATGTAGCGCATGCGCTCACGCCCATGCCCTGATATTTGATTTCGTCGGCAAGGCCGAGATATTTTGCCGCTGCACCGGTGGCAATGATTACAGTATCAGCCTCAAGAACTGTACCGTCGTCAAGAGCAGCCTTGTATGGAAGCTCTTCGAAATCAACGCTCACCACGCTGCCTGAACGCACCTCCGCACCTACATTAATAGCCTGCTGACGCATATTCTCCATGAGTTCGGGGCCCGTAATTCCTTGCGGGAATCCCGGGAAGTTCTCAATCACCGTCGTCTGCGTAAGCTGGCCGCCGGGCTGCATGCCCTCGACGAGGATCGGGGAAAGATTAGCACGTGATGCATAAATCGCTGCGGTATAGCCGGCAGGGCCGGAACCGATAACCAAACATTTTGTCTTGTTCACATTCATAACATTATAATTTTAACTTAGTTTATCTCATATCAATAATTTCCGCTCCGGGCAGCTCCTTTACAGGGCACTCGTAGCTTGCCGCAGGGAACTTGCACGACGGCGTATACTTTTCGAGCAATGCCTCGACACGTCCCTGCCCGTACATATATACATACATGGCCTTAAGGCGGAGACTCTTGCTGTCAAAGAAGAGCTCCACTCTTGACACCGAGCCGTCCTGCACTGGCTTAAGAGAGACAACATCAACGCCGCCTTGCTTTTCCAGCGACTTCGTGCTGTTTTCACGGTAATGCTCCATTATGCACAGCGGCGAGAGGCTCTGCGCCTCGTCCGACGAAGCCTCCGTAATGTATATCTCGTCAATCTCTTTCATGTAGCACCACTGCACGGAGCCGTTGCACCACACCATCATATTGTTCATCAGAAGCGCATACTTATCGCCGTCGAGCCTCATGACGCCCTTATCGCTCTGAACGATATCATTCTCCTCGTCATATACATTATATATATAGTCCATCTGCACGGCAGCGTCGGCTTTCATCGCAGCGATAGCCTTTCCAAGCAGAATGTCAGCGTCGCTCTGCTGCGCCGGCAGGCATGCAGGCAATATCAATAACAAAAAGAGGACTGTGTTTCTCATGGCGATATATATATCTTTACTGAAGCAATGACTTAAGACGGAACTCGAGGTCGGCCTCGTCGGAGCACAACACCTGTCGAGGCTTGCTGCCCTCCTGCTCCCCTACTATGCCTGTCTGGCAAAGCTGGTCCATAATGCGTCCGGCCCTGTTGAAGCCAATATTCAGCTTACGTTGTATGAGCGACGTAGAGCCATGCTGGGCAAGCACTACCATACGGGCTGCCTCGGCGAATAGCGGGTCGAGCTTGTCGGACGATATCTCGCCACGGGCAGAGCCGCCGCCCTCGCCGCTCACGTCGAACGACTCGTCAGGCTCCGGCAAGATATAAGCAGTCTGGTACCCCTGCTGCTTTGCTATATGAGCGCATACACGCTCCACCTCTTTCGTCTCCACAAGAGCGCACTGCACACGGACGGGGTCGTTGCCTGCAAGGAAGAGCATGTCGCCACGTCCCTGGAGCTGGTTCGCTCCCGAGCGGTCAAGTATAGTGCGCGAGTCAATGGCAGATATGACACGGAACGCCATGCGTGCAGGGAAGTTAGCCTTGATAGTACCAGTAATGATATTCGTTGTAGGACGCTGCGTAGCTATAATCATATGAATGCCCACTGCACGAGCCTTTTGGGCAATGCGCGCGATAGGCTGCTCCACCTCACGGCCCGCAGTCATCATAAGGTCGCCGTACTCGTCAATCACCACCACGATGTATGGCATGAAGCGGTGCCCCTTAGTAGGAAGCAGTTCCTTGTTCAGATACTTTTTGTTATACTCCTCTACCGAGCGTACCGACGCCATCTGCAACAGACGATAACGGTTGTCCATTTCAACGCATAGAGACTTCAAGGTACGCACCACCTTGTTCACGTCGGTAATTATAGGCTCGTCCTCGCCTTCGAGCTTCGCAAGGAAATGCTTTTCAAGCACGCTGTAAAGGCTAAGCTCCACCATCTTCGGGTCTACCATCACGAACTTCAGATATGCCGGGTGCATCTTGAACAGCAACGAAGTGATTATCGCATTAAGGCCTACCGACTTACCCATACCCGTAGCACCGGCTACAAGCAGGTGAGGCATCTTTGCCATATCTACCATGTATACCTCGTTGGAGATTGTCTTTCCGAGCGCAAGAGGCAGAGCCATCTCCGTCTCCTTGTACTTGCGGCTGTTCAGCAACGACGCCATAGGCACTATCTGCTTGCGAGCGTTAGGCACCTCAATGCCTATCGTGCCCTTGCCGGGCATCGGTGCCACGATGCGTATGCAGAGAGCCGACAGGCTCATAGCTATGTCATCCTCGAGATTTCTGATTTTCGATATTCTCACGCCCGGAGCAGGAGTTATCTCATAGAGAGTGATTGTAGGGCCTACCGTGGCCTTTATCGAACTGATATCAATGCCGAAATTCTTTAGTACCTCGACAATCTTGTTCGCATTGGCAGCCTGTTCCTCCTTGTCGATAGCCTGGACAGACTGTTCATACTCGTCGAGCAGGTCAATAGTTGGCGGCTTGTAATAGCTCAGTTCATCCTTAGGATTTATGGGGCGAAGCATGTCGCCGCCCGTGTCATCGTCGCCTTCGGCCTTTTCGACCTCCATCTCAAGCACGGCGTCGTCATTTTCAGCGCCGCTGCCCAAAGACTTGTATTTCTCGTCGAATCTCTTGGCAAGCTCGTCATCGTCGAGCTCTTCAGCCGCCTCTTCTTCATCGGCGACGTCATCCTCGGCCTCCGTCGCCACCACCGAGATATCAATTTTTTCATCCTCTCCCGCTGTTACGACAACCGATATCGGCTCATCGGCCGCAGCAAGCGTTTCCTGTTCCTTTTCGGCGTCTCTTTTAAACGAGAACATCTTCTTTATCCACTCTATCGTATTACGTGACACATATATCATGAACAGCAGAAGCGACACCACGATAAGCAGCACAAGCCCGACAATTCCGATAGTATCGATAAAGAAAGCCTTCATGAACTCGCCATGAGCGCCGCCTGGCGAAACATAGCTTGTAGAAAGGATTTCCCCGAACACCAACGAGAACAGTATCGAGAGCCACACCATGGCAAAAAAGCCATATGCGAGCCACCTGCCGAGCCTGAAATGTCCTATCCGCATAAGCCGCAGAGCGACAAGCGCTACCACAGGAATCATAAGCAACGAGGCCCAGCCGAAGCAGCTGTTTATAAGAAATTCAGCGACCACCGCGCCGCCCTTGCCCGAAGCATTGCTTACCGCAGCGTCGCCAGCAGCCTCAATGACAGAGTAGTCATTGCCGCCTGCGACAAAGAAAGAGACGAACGAGCTGCACAGGAAAATGGCAAAAGCCAAGCATAGCAGCCCGACAACGAACTGCACGTTCGGTCCCTTGAAGAAATCGACAGCCAAACGGCATGCATAGGCGAAAGAGGCTAACGAAGACTTCTTGTTCTTATTCTTGTTTTTATGTTCAGATGTGGCCATAATGTCTTATTTCATATTTTAGAACGCACAAAGTGCATTTTATGCAATTTACCTTTGCGAAGGTAATAAAAAACGAGCGAAATTTAAATAAGCGAGTGGGAATAAATTTATTTATTCACAAAACGAGCGAACTCAAAATTCGGCAAAGCCAAAAATAAAGCTTGCTTTAATTTTTAGCTCCGCTATTTTTTGTAACTTTGCGACCGGACAAAAAAAACACGACCTGCAGTCATGGAAAAAGAAGACATAGTTTTTTCACGCAACACAGTTGAGTTCGTTACAGTAGCGGCCGAATTCTGCGCCTACCTTGAACGCACAGGGCAACAGTCACGCAAAGAGTTCGTCGAGACATTGCTCAAACTGCTTCCGTTGCTCTACATCAAGGCACAGATGCTGCCCGACGAGGAGAAGCTAAACGATGACGACATGGAAGATTTCGTAACCGAAGACAGCTACGAAGTGCTTCGCATGACAATATACGACCTCCTTGCCGACAAGGACAGCTACCTCGACGTCTTTGTCGCAGAGATGAAGTACAGCGATACCCCTGTCACAAAGAGCATTTCGGAAGACCTTGCCGACATCTACCAGGACGTGAAGAATTTCGTCTGCCTGTTCCAGTTAGGAATAAACGAGACCATGCACGACGCTATAGTAGAGTGCAACGGGCACTTCCGCCAGTACTGGGGACAGACGCTCGTGAACACGCTGCGCGCCCTGCACGATATAAGATACAGCACAAACCTTGACGACGAAGAGGATAATGAGTAAGTACAGGGCACATATCGAAAAGAGCGAAATAAGCGAAATGCCTACAGTCTCGTTCGAAGGGCGTATCATAACCATAGACACCCTCGCCGAGACCGACAAGGCAGTCAAGGCGTTGCAGAAAGAGAAGATACTCGGCATTGACACAGAGACACGCCCGTCGTTCCGCAAGGGAGTGCATTACCAAGTATCGCTCATACAGCTCTCAACGGCCGACACCTGTTTCCTCATACGCCTCAACAGAGTAGACATGCCCGACTCACTCATATCGTTGCTCGAGAACGAACAGATAACAAAAGTTGGGCTTTCGCTCCACGACGACATACAAGTGCTCAGCAAACGCCGCAAATTCAAGGCCGCAGGCTTTCTTGAGATACAGGAGTTTGTCAAGAAGTTCGGCATAGAAGAGATGAGCCTGCAGAAGATATTCGCAATAGTTTTCGGGCAGCGCATATCAAAGAGCCAGCAGCTCAGCAATTGGGAGAACGACGTGCTGACCGACAAGCAGAAGCTATACGCCGCTACCGACGCATGGGCATGCCTGGAATTGTATAACCACTTGAACAATAATAAATAGACTATATATGGAAAAAGCCGTCATACTGAAACGAGGAAAAGAGGAATCGCTGCAACGCTTTCACCCCTGGATATTCTCGGGAGCGATACAACGCATCGAAGGACAACCCGAAGAGGGCGATGTCGTAACCGTATACACCAACGACCGCAGCTTCATTGCGCGAGGCCATGTCCAAGTGGGCAGCATCGCCGTGCGTGTACTCACATT
Organism: Bacteroidaceae bacterium; assembly: GCA_017462065.1. Taxonomy (GTDB): domain Bacteria; phylum Bacteroidota; class Bacteroidia; order Bacteroidales; family Bacteroidaceae; genus HGM04593. Next base: position 3,597 of record JAFTRV010000034.1, on the reverse strand, counting down.
CAGCGACGAGACCATAGACCAGGCATTCTGGAACAAGAGAATAGCCACAGCGTATGACCTTCGTGAACGCATAGGCATATCATCACGCGAGGACAACAACACCTACCGTCTTGTTCACGGCGAGGGCGACAACCTCCCCGGGCTTATAATAGACATCTACGGCGACACCGCCGTCATGCAGGCTCACAGCGTAGGCATGCACGTATGCCGCATGCAGATTGCCGACGCCCTCAAGGAGGTTCTCGGCGACAAGATAAAGAACATCTATTACAAGTCGGACACCACACTGCCCTACAAAGCCGACATCAACAAGGACAACGGCTACATCATGGGCGGCAACGCAAGCAACATAGCCACCGAGTATGGCCTTAAGTTCCACATCGACTGGCTTCGAGGACAAAAGACAGGGTTCTTCGTAGACCAGCGAGAGAACCGCTCATTGCTCGAGCAGTATGCCAAAGGACGCAAGCTGCTCAACATGTTCTGCTACACAGGCGGCTTCTCGATATACGCATTGCGTGGCGGCGCCGAGATTGTCCATTCCGTAGACAGCTCGTCAAAGGCCATCGACCTCACCAACGCCAACGTTGAGATAAACTTCCCGGGCGACACACGCCACACGGCGTACGCCGAGGACGCTTTCGACTTCCTCGACCGCATGGGCAACAACTACAACCTCATCATCCTTGACCCGCCGGCGTTCGCCAAGCACCGTGACAGCCTGCGCAACGCCCTTATAGGCTACCGCCGTCTCAACGCAAAGGCAATAGAGAAGATACAGCCCGGAGGCATACTCTTCACCTTCTCATGCTCACAGGTAGTAAGCAAGGAGAATTTCCGCACAGCCGTGTTCACCGCAGCAGCTATGGCAAAACGCAACGTACGCATACTGCACCAGCTGACACAGCCGGCCGACCACCCTATCAGCATCTACCACCCCGAGGGCGAATACCTGAAAGGCCTGGTGCTGTACGTAGAGTAACGAAGTAGAGCAACGCAATACATTTAGTCGCAAAAAATACAAGCAAACATTTTGCCGCTAAGAAAATATTTGCTACCTTTGCACCTCGTAAGCCGAATACGCAGTTTGTAACAGGCAGTAAATTAATTAAAATAATATTAACAATGAAAAAAGACATTCATCCCGCAGCTTATCGTCCGGTTGTATTTAAGGACATGTCAAATGGCGACTGCTTCCTTTCGCAGTCTACATGCAACACAAAGGAGACCATCGAGTTCGAAGGTGAGACCTATCCATTGGTAAAACTTGAAATCTCTAACACTTCACACCCCTTCTACACTGGCAAGGCTAAGCTTGTCGATACAGCAGGCCGTGTTGATAAGTTCATGAGCCGTTACAGCAGAACTATCAAGAAGTAATCGAGATACGGTAAGATACGAAAAGTGTACTTCGGTACACTTTTTTTGTGCTTACCGGCACAAACGGGCCACCAACACAGACAAGCCCCCCCCAAAAAAAAGCCTCTCTTCAGCAGCCTACTTTTCCCATGCGTCGCTACACGAAGAACATAATAAGATTTCTACTCACCGCCCCGCTCGCGATTTTCCTCTTCGCCTCATGCAGCGAAGGCAGGAATGGCGGCGACGATGGCAATGAAGGCGTTCCCGGAAACCGGAACGCCAACATAGGCATGCACAAGCATGCCGGACGCATCGAGATACCGGCTATCGGCGACGACGAGCTGTTCATATCGCACTGCACCACGGTAAACGGAAAAGAGAATATCACATACAGCATGTCGTTCAACAAGGAACGCAAGCACAGCAAGTGGACAGCATTCACGTTCGACCCGAGCAACAGAGGCATAAACTGGAAGCGTGACAACTGGGACAACACCGAATGGGGAGGCGACCCGTTCCAGAGCGACCCGTCCATGCCAAGCAGCTACGTAATGACCAAGAACGAGATAAACCGCAACAATTTCGTACGAGGGCACATCGTAGCGTCATACGACAGGGTATACTCTAAGGACGCCAACGAGCAGACATTCTACTACAGCAATATTTCACCCATGTATTACGACTTCAACATAGGCGCATGGAACGATTGCGAGCAGTTCGTGCAGGACTTCGGACGCAACAGGGAGCTGTGCGACACATTGTACGTCGTCAAGGGCGGCACCATCAGAGAGGGCGAATACAGAACGGTGAAGAGCGACTGGTCCGACATCGCATGCCCCACCGTACCCAACTACTATTTCATGGCATTGCTATGCCTCAGGGCAAACGGCTACAAGGCCTTAGGAATGCTTTTCAAGCATGTGGACGGACGCAGCAAGACAGAAATATGCAGCATCGACTACCTTGAGGATTTCACGGGAATAGACTTCTTCTGCAACATCCCCGACCGTGTCGAGGACATTGTAGAGAAAAACTGCAAGCCGGGCCAATGGACAGGCCTGAGCAGCTACAACTATACGGTCATCGGGGAGTAGCCGCACCATGCCGCAAGCTACGAACGCTTGCCAATTCATAAAAAACTGCAAATTCTTTGCGGGCATAAAAAATATTCATATTTTCGCAATGACAGAGCGGCCGTTATCACAAATCACGGCTGCGAGCCTAATTCATGCTAACTTTTAAACGTATACGACTATGCCCTATTGCAGAAACTGCGGAGCCGAAGTGAACGAAAACGCTTTCGTTTGCGTAAAATGCGGCGCATTAATCAACGAGAAAAAGAAAGAGACATTATACAACCCCGACAAGAACGAGTGGCTTATAGTGCTGTTGCTATGCTTCTTCCTCGGCTGCTTCGGCTTTCACCGCTTCTATGTAGGAAAGACGGGCTCCGGTGTTGCGCAGTTGCTTACATGCGGAGGCTGCGGAATTTGGGCGTTCATAGACTTCATAATGATACTTTGCGGGAAGTTCACCGACGCAAATGGCAATACAATCAAGAACTAAAATCAAACTTATCGCCCTGATTTCGTTGCCGCTAATATTGTATGCCATTCCCTTAGATGGCATATACAACGGCGAGAGCCTTTGCCTCTCCAAGCGGCTATTCGATATTGAATGTTGGGGCTGCGGAATCACACGCGCATTCTTTTCGGCAATGTACGGCCGCTTCGCCTCGGCTTGGGAATACAACCATTTAATTGTCGTTGTGTTTCCATTGCTTCTATGGCTATGGATAAGGGAGATTTGGAGAACGATTTTTAACGAATAACGATTAACGTTTAACGATTAACGTTTAACGAGCAACGATTAACGATTAACGAGGAGCGATTAACGAGTAACGAAGAGCGTTTAACGGCTCACCAGCAAAGTCTGGGGGCCAAGCAACTTTTTGGTTAAAACAAAAACCTCGCTGTCGTTCGCCATTATATTCTACCGCAGTCCTCAACCTTAAGCTGCGGGTTGTTACAATGCGCAGGTCTTTCTCTCATTACTATTTCTCTCGTGAAAATGTAATCAAAAAACGCCCGTCACACGGAAACATCAGTCACGGCAGCCTTTTGCTCACGAGTCGCAAGCGACATCCCTCGGCCGGCTGCCGCTTGCCACCAAATCCTTTCATTAGGTTTTTGGGTGATGCGGAACTCCTTCAGTTAGCCGCTCGCCTGTGGCGAG
>JAFTRV010000033.1 GCA_017462065.1 Bacteroidaceae bacterium | reverse complement strand
TTTTTGATTACTTTTTCACGAGAGAAAAAGTAATGAGAGAAAGAACTGCGTATAGCAACAACCCACAGTTTAAGGTTGAGGACTGCGATAGAATATAAGACAAGCGACAGCGAGGTTTTTGTTTTAACCAAAAAGTTGCTTGGCCCCCCAACTTTTGCTGGTGAGCCAAACTCTCCATTATGCATTGGCGGGTATTTCCGCCTTGCCTTAGGCAAAGTTATTGGCCTTCGGCATGATACAAGTATGTTTGTCTTATGCGCTCGCTTAATCGCGACTTTGTTTATATTCGTTAAGTATCGGTTTTAGGTAGCATTTGTAATGCTTTTATATACCGATTATGCGATGCCGGAGCATCGCATAACCGGTGTCGATTTGTAGGGCAGTGCAAGAGGCTTATGCCTTTTGATTATTTTATCATCACTTTTTTGCCGTTTACGATGTATATGCCCTTTATCGGGTTTTCAACTTTGCGGCCTTGCAAGTCATAAACGGTTTTTACCTCTCCGTTTTCAGTTTTCACGTCATCTATTGCTGTCTCAACCTCTACAGTGGATTTTTCTAATGTCCATACGCTGCCGCCCCAATCGTAAGGTTTGGTCAGCAGGTATTTCCATGCATCGGGGTTGGTATACCATGCCGAAGAGCCGTCTTTGCCTACTATCGCTATGCCTTTGTTGCCGGTGTCGGCCTGTGTCTCTCTAAGCGTCCATGAATAGTCGCTTCCGACCATAATCTTTTGTTCTACACCATTGCCGCTGACATATGCGGGCTTGCCGTTCGCTTTGTTGATGACAGCCACGGTGCCGTCTATGTTCTTAACGAACTTCCACAGGTAATTGTCTGTAGTTCCTTTGCTCTTTGGCTCAACCTGGCTGTTGCTGCTGTTGTACGCTGCGTAATAGCTTGTATAGTAACCGTTGCGTATGTAGTAGTAGAAGCTGTCGTCAATGGTGTCGGCCAACGATGCACGCGGCATCATCTGGAACTGGTTGTAGAGCGCAACGTATGCGTTGTATTGCTGTTCGCTTACAGTTGCATCCTTAAGTGTTTCGTTTGCCGGTGTTATGACGTTGTTCTTAAGGTATTCAAGTGCGGTCTCTGACGGTTCTCCCATTTTTTCGGGCTTTGCTGTAAGAACTATAAGCTCGCACTTCTTTACGAGGCCCTGAAGCTGCGCTTTGAAATCGGTAACCTCGACGAATTTCCATGTGCCGTTGTAGCATAGCGCCGCTTCGTTCTTTGCATATATGTCGCCGGAACATTCTGCGCTCAATCTCTTGATATTGCCCGATGTGGATGCACTGTAACCGCTGACAGCAGAAATTGTTACTGCACCGGGAACGTATGTCACATCTTTTGTGGCAACAGTGGCCTTGTCAATTCTTACGGCAGTACCGCTGTCGGTCATCTTGACAGCGGCATTGTATGTATCCATTGTTATCTGCTTGCCGCTGAAGAGGTTCTTCATTACATAGCCGCCGTCGGTTACTGTGAACTGCCATAGCTCCTCAGGTTCGGTCTGCGGAGTATAGTGGAAACGCACGCTGTTGTCGCTCTGGTACATCGTTGAGCCTGCATACTGGCGTTTGTAGTATGTAGAAGCTGAAACAATTTGATATGTCTTTCCTGCTTCGGGCTGGGTGATAGCTGCTTCCTTGTATGCTGAAATTGCGTTGTTCAGTGCGGTCACATCGTCGCCTTTAACTGCGTCAAGAGCATTCTTCAATGCATCGTAAGCATCTGCCGCAGGATAGCCTACGCCGCCTCTGATGCTTGCGTCAAGAATTTCGGTAGCCTCTTTTACCGCCTGTTCAGCGGCTGTAAGCTCTTTCTGCTCTATGTAGTGCTTTGCGTATGTGTAGCCAAGCAGGTCAAGTACCTCGTCGTGGCTCTGCAGGCGTTTGTAGAAACCGCCCCAGTTCTTCTTGCTGCTTGGCAGCCAGCCTGTCTCGGCAACGGCGATCATACGTGGCAACAACTGGTATTCAAGCTCAATGTTGTCGTTGAGTGTCTCTGCCCATAGGTTGCACTGTACGCCCATGCAGTACTCCTCGCGTCCGCTGAGCGAGCCGGCAGGGTTGAGAGAATATGCCTCTTCAAGAGTGTTGGTGTTTGTCTCGCTCCAACCGCCGTAGTAGGGCTCGTCGATGACTGTCTTGTCGGGACCTACCTGCATGAAGTCGATATATACATGCGAGTAGGGGGTTGCAATGCTTTTGAAGCCTTTGTTTGCTGCATCAGCTGTCTTGCCAAGGCTGTTCCACGCCATAATTACAGGCTTTACAGCGTTGTTGCTTGTCCAGTGGGCAAGCAACTCGTCCCATACAACAATGTCCTTGCCATGCTTCTCTTTGAGGTATGTACCAAGCTCTTCGACAAGCCATGACTGCAGTTCGTGAACACCTGCAAGGCCCTCTTCCTGTACTCGACGCAAGCAATCCTCGTTTGTCTGCCACTGATTGGTAGGGCACTCGTCGCCGCCGATGTGTATATACGGGAATGGGAATATATTCGCTACGTTATCGAGTACGCATTTTAAGAAATCAATTGTTTCGTCCTTGCCAATATTCAGAACGTCCTGTGAAATACCGCCGTCGAGGCGTACTGAATACTCCTTTGTCGGGTCGCAACTGAGTTCGGGGTATGATGTCACTGCTGCTACCATGTGACCGGGGAGGTCAATCTCGGGCATGATGTCAATATTGCGTTCTGCAGCGTATGCCACAATCTCACGCAAATCATTCTGTGTGAAATACATGCCACGGCCGTATTCTGTGTCGTCGAAGAACTTGGTGCCGTCGCCCGGGCTTGTGAATGAGCCTGAACGTACAGCTCCTATCTCGGTAAGCAAAGGATATTCGGGAATTTCGATGCGCCAGCCCTGGTCATCGGTGAGGTGCCAGTGCAGGCGGTTCATCTTGTAGATAGCCATGACGTCAAGAACTTTCTTCACTTCGTCTTTGTCGAAGAAATGGCGTGCGACGTCCATCATGAAACCTCGATGCTCGAACTGCGGCTGGTCGGCAATATCGACAATAGGCATGCTCCATTCGGCGTCTTTGTTCAGAACGTTGCCGTAAATGTCGATAGGAAGCAACTGCTTCAATGTCTGTATGGCATAGAAGAAACCGGCCTTCGTGGCTGCCTTTATTTCGATTCTTTTCTCGCTTGTTTTAAGGGTGTAGCCCTCTTTAGGCAGCGTGGCATCAACGGCAAGCCATATTTCACCGTCGGCTGAATTTGCACCGCTCTCTTTTACCTCAAGCTTAATGCCGGCTGTCTGCTCCAATGCTGCTGCAAAGTCGGTTGTGTATTTCTTAACATCATCGTTGGGGTATGTGATGGTTTTCAGGTCGGAAATATTCAGCTTTCCGTCGGCGATCTCAATATTTGCAGGGTAGGGTATGAGGGTGATGCTGCTGAGATTCTCGAACAGTGTCAGTTCAACGAACTGCACGACATTGTTCTGGTCGTTGTCGGCATTCCAGAATCCTACGCCTCTGTTCTCCTCCGGGCCGCCGAATATGTTCATTGAAATGTTTGTATTGCCCTTTGGCTTCAGTTCAAAACCGCCTGCATATGCATTGAATTTAGTGTCGTCTATAAAGAACTTTGTTACGCCGCTGGGGCTTGATGAAGCCTTTACCATATTGTTTAAAGTGGCCGAGGCGGCGCAAAGCGTGTATCCTTTCTTGTTGGTGAATGTATAGCCGTTTGTGGCATCGCCTGTGACTTTCCAAAGCTGAGCGTCGCTTCCCAACGCTCCCGACGTTGTGATGTCGGCATTGTCGCTCTCTGCTGTAAAAGCGTTGCCTCCGTTCATGAATTGGATAAGATACCACTTAGTCTTATTGTCGGTACTGATTTCGGGGAAACCTTGCGACAAGGCATTCGCAAAGCTCATGGCTACGCAAATGATTGTGAGTAGAAGTTTTTTCATATAATTGAATTTGTTATGTATTGGCTTAATCTCTGCGAATATAATAATAATATGCAAAAGATTATAATTTTCTCGTTTCCAAATTTTTGCTAACTTTGCACGGCTTGCATAAAAGCGAATAGAATCATGATGTTCCGAATGGGTAAAAAAACATATATATATGTCCTGTTGTCTATTTTTCTGCTCTCTTGCGGCGGCAAAAAGAGCGTTGCCGACGAAACGGCCGAAACTGCTCATGTGCGGAGCGGGAAGCCTAACAGAATAATATATTGGAATTGCAAGCGTGAATTCAACGACATGAACGACACGCACCTTGCTGCAGCTCAGAAGGTAGGCATAGAGCCGCTGGCGTCGTGGCAAGATATTCCTGAAGCTTCAAGAAAGCTCTTCATGATTGGCGGCCCGCTGCGTTTCGGAGAGCCGTTCGTAGTGGACAAGCTTACCCACTCGTCGCCGTTCCTTGTCGAAGAGGCTGTCGCTTTGCTGCATGATATCGGGAGCGGCTTTCAGGACTCGTTGAAGAACAAGCACCTGCCTCAATACAGCGTTCTCGTATCATCGGTGTTGAGAACGGACGCCGATGTCAAGAAACTGACTAAGCGTAACATAAACGCATCGAAGCGTTCGGTGCATTGTTACGGAACGACTTTCGATATATCGTATAAAAGATTCGTAAAGCACGACGACGAGGGCAAGGATGCCAATCCGGTGCATTTGAAAGCCGTTCTTGCCGAAGTGCTGCGCGATCTCAAGAAAGAGGGTCGTTGCTACGTCAAGCACGAAGTGAAGCAGGCGTGCTTCCATATTACCGTGCGTTGAACGGCTTTGTCGGAATAAAGTATCGGTTTTTGCCTTTATAAAGCGATATTTCAATAATATTGCCGTTTTTGGGGATTATTACCGTTTTTTTTGATTAATTTCGCAAGTTAATTGTATAATCACTAAAAATATTATAAAATGTTCCGTACAAAAACTTGTGGCGAACTACGTTTGGCCGATGTAAATACAACAGTTACCCTTAGCGGTTGGGTGCAGCGCGCACGTAAGATGGGCGGTATGACGTTTGTCGATTTGCGTGACCGTTACGGTATTACTCAGCTTGTCTTCAGCGAGGACAGCAACGCTGAACTCTGCGAAAAGGCTTCTCATCTCGGACGTGAATATGTTATTCAGGCAACAGGCGTTGTCAGCGAGCGTCAGAGCAAGAATGCCAATATCCCTACCGGTGATATCGAGATAATCGTAAGCGAACTGAATATCCTTAACGAGGCTGCAACTCCTCCTTTCACAATAGAGAACAATACCGACGGTGGCGATGACATACGCATGAAGTACCGTTATCTTGACTTGCGTCGCGAGGCTGTACGCAAAAACCTCGAGCTGCGTCATAAGATGACGATGGAGGTGCGCCGCTATCTCGACTCAATGAACTTCATCGAGGTGGAGACGCCTATGCTCATCGCCTCTACTCCCGAGGGAGCGCGCGACTTCGTCGTTCCTTCACGTATGAATCCCGGCCAGTTCTATGCATTGCCTCAGAGCCCGCAGCTATTCAAGCAGCTGCTTATGGTTTCGGGCTTTGACCGTTATTTCCAGATAGTGAAATGTTTCAGGGACGAGGACCTGCGTGCCGACCGTCAGCCCGAATTCACTCAGATAGACTGCGAAATGAGCTTCGTTGAGCAGGAGGATGTCATCTCTCTCTTCGAGGGCATGGCAAAGCACTTGTTCAAGACTATCCGTGGAGTTGAGCTCGAGGGCGCTTTCCCCCGCATGACATGGCACGACGCTATGAAATATTATGGCAGCGACAAGCCCGACACTCGTTTCGGCATGGAGTTCGTTGAGCTTATGGATATAATGAAGGGACACGGCTTCGGCGTGTTCGACAGCGCTGAATACATCGGCGGTATCTGCGCTAAGGGGGCTGCCGGATACACACGCAAGCAGCTCGACGCCTTGACCGATTTCGTGCGTCGTCCGCAGATTGGCGCGAAAGGCATGGTCTATGCTCGTGTAGAGACCGACGGTACTGTTAAGTCGAGCGTAGACAAGTTCTATACGCAGGAGACTCTTCAGGCAATGAAGGCTGCGTTCAATGCGGAGCCGGGCGACCTTATCCTCATACTCAGCGGCGACGATACCATGAAGACACGCAAGCAGCTTTGCGAGTTGCGTCTCGAGGTGGGCAGCCGGCTCGGCCTTCGTGACAAGAACAAGTTCTCTTGCCTTTGGGTGGTCGATTTCCCGCTCTTTGAGTACAGCGAGGAAGAGGGCCGTTACATGGCTATGCATCACCCCTTCACTTCGCCGAAGCCCGAGGATATTCCTCTGCTCGATACCGATATGGGCGCAGTGCGTGCCAATGCATACGACATGGTCATCAACGGCGTAGAGGTCGGCGGCGGCTCAATACGTATATATGACAGCGAACTGCAGAACAAAATGTTCGAGCTTCTCGGCTTCACTCCTGAGCGTGCCCAGCAGCAGTTCGGCTGGCTTCTCGATGCCTTTAAGTATGGCGCTCCTCCTCACGGTGGCTTGGCATACGGCCTTGACCGTTGGGTAAGCCTCTTCGCCGGTCTTGACTCTATCCGTGACTGCATCGCATTCCCCAAGAACAACTCGGGTCGTGACACGATGATTGACGCTCCGTCAGTGCTTGAGCCTGCTCAGTTGGACGAATTGAATATTGTAGTAGATATACATTAAATATGAAACAGAATACCAAGAAACACAAGAGCGCCGCGCAGGTAGAAAAGAACCGCAAGCGTAAGGCGGCAAAGAAACGCCGCCAGATGGTAAAGACTATCGGCATGATTGTAGTGGCAGCATTGCTGATTCTGCTTATGATTTTCGCCTTTGCCGCTCCTCCAAGAGCAATAATGTAATTGATATACTCTAAAAAATGCCCCTAAAGTTTTGTATTGGTACTTTAGGGGCATTTTTAATAATGTTATAATTTAATCTAACGTGAGTTCGATATAAGAATTTTAATTTGTATTAAAATTAACTCGTTGAAAATTAGGAGAATAGCGATAATTGTTGTAACTTTAGGTTGCAATCAAAAATAATACAACACCTTACCGCTATGTTCTCCGAGGATAAAGTTACTGAAATTTTCTGTTTGGCAGATGAGTTCTGCAAGTTTTTTGATG
>JAFTRV010000006.1 GCA_017462065.1 Bacteroidaceae bacterium | reverse complement strand
TAGCATGGTCTCTGCATCTAAGTATACCTCTGACATAAGAGGCGATGAATTTTTCTTTTTCATATTATTCCTAATTTATTCTTGGTTTTTGTGGTGGGCAGACGCACCGGTCTGCCCCTTCATTTTTCTTACTTCACAAGTGTCACTGAGAACGCTTGCTTTTCGCAACCCATGCGGCATCACTTTCAGCGATGCGACGCCTGACCTATTGCTGCAAGCATTCTCTAAGTTTTGGCAATTACTTTACCAAAACTTTAACACCACCTACTACATAGATGCCCGGCTGGGTAATCTCGTTGATGCGGCGGCCCTGGAGATCGTAGATTTCTTCTTTCTCATTTCTCATTTCTACTTTCTCAACCGCTGTTGTACCGCCGAAGTCAAAGCGGAAGCCTACGCTGTTCTGCAGTTCGGTATTCAAGGCACTTTCAGGCAAGTATGCTTTGTTAGCTTTGCAAGCAAACGCAGTATTTTCAAGCTGGTCTAATATTGCAGGGTAAAGACCTACGCCATTAACACCATCATAAAGAATGTAAGCCTTTTCTTCAACATTTTTATTGAAGAGAACACCCTCCAAAAGGTTGCCTGTAACATCCGCAGTTGCAGCTTCACCCATATTGAATTTATATTCTCCTGCATCAGCCTTAATGATAAGACCGGTACTTGCAGGAACAACACCTGTAACCTGAGTCAATGAAATATGGCCATCATTAAGACCATCCTCTTTTACTATGTATGCCTCAACACTTGAAGGAATTGTTGCATTAAAGCCAAGATAAAGTGTCGCCCAACCGGTATCTTCGACTGTAAGTGTATGAGATAAGCCGGGAGTTTCAGGCTCTACAACCTTGAGCAATATATCCAAGCTACCGCCTTCACCAATATTCTTCTCAGAAGCTGAGTTTTCTGCATCGTTCTTAATACCTACCATCAAACGTACAACTACAAGGTCGCCCGGCTGCTGATTCTCAGGGATTGTAACCTTATATGGCAGATATAAAGCAGGCATTGTTCCTATAGTACTGCCTTCTGGTGCCAATTCATCAAAACTATCAACGCCAAGCTCCTCACACATCAGCTCAGCATTACCGCCTTCACGAATACCTTCTTCATTCTTATTTCCCTCTTTTAATACAGTCAATGGATTACCATAACTTTCCCAAGCACAGGTATAATATCCGTACTTCTTTTCTGCTTCTCCATTCTTATATATCTGATAAAGAGCAAGGTCACCCCATTGTAAGCCATAACCGACAGTTAAAGAATACGTTTCTCCTGCCTCAACCTCAATCACACCATTAACAATATTGGCTTGACCTTGAGTATATGCAAAATCCGTTACTTCTTTATCATCAAAAACTATCGAGCCTACAACTGTGGTAGTACCGGCCTTAACAAACGTAGGTTTATCAAAATTCACCTCATACCAATCTTGAGCTGTGAATTCTGTGAAGTTTGCAACATACTCCTTGTCACCTTCTGTGCTATCTGTATATTTCAATTCTGTTGTAACCTCCTTGCCATTAAGAGTCCAGTTCACGAACTTATAGCCATAGTCAGGTGTTGCAACCAGCGTAACATTATCAGTGCCGGTTACAGCCTCGCTACCTCCGTTGATAGTTACAGAGCCGCCCTCTGTTGCAATAGCAGAGATTGTACGAGCCTCCATTTGGCTGGCATTCTTAACATAAACCACAAACTCGTTAATATCAATAGCTCCATATTGAGAAGTACTATACACTGTAAAACTTACGCTTTTAGTATTCAACTCACTTTCAACCAAAGAGCCTACTTTAGCGCTTTTATACTCGGTAGTACTTTCTGTATTTGTAACAGTAACAGCATTGTAACTCTTAAAGTCTATTTGATAACCTGTTATTATATAATTTCCATTCTCTGGTACTGATATTGTAAACATTGTGGTTCTAACTTCATCACTAATATACGCTTCCAATGAGAGACCTGTAGAAATTTTAGCTATATTTTTACATGGATTACCATTATTATCTGTCGAAGTCAAAGTCAATCCACAAGCATCTTTACTATTCCATTCACTGGTTGATGAACCAGCATCTTTAAAAGTTCCTGTATCGTAACTAACAGTAATTGCCTCGTCGGCATATGCACTAAACGAGCATAACGCCAAAAACATTGTAAAAATTAAAGTAAATCTTTTCATAGTGTAAATTATTTATGTTATAAAATTTAGTCTCTTGGTTAGAGACGCAACTTTTTTGTTCATAATATACACTAAAAGGGCGATGTTTTATACAAAAACGGGGTATTTGAATGCGGAAATCAGAAAAAATGCGATAAAAATCATTTTTATTTATTAATAATGAGTACCTTTGCAAGGATATATTATATATCTCTAACCAAGAGACGCAACTTTTTCATGCGGTTTTTTAGAAAAAGGAAGGGGGATTTTGGCTCAGTAGAAATTTACTGTGGGCTTTGTTGTGTTCGTTCGCAACTTCAGATGATTAAGCGGTAACGTTCCTGCTTTGTTTTTACCCTTAATCTGTTGTAGTTTATTCTTCTTGTAGTCGTTCTATCATGTACTTTTGTCGCACAAAAGAAAAAGTAATGAGAGAAAGAACTGCTTATTATAACAACCGGCAGCTTAAGGTTGAGGATTGCGATAGAATATAATGACGAGCGACAGCGAGGAACAAAAAACAGCTGTTAAGAATAATAATAGTGAGCAAGCAGGCATATTCAGCAATATGCTTGTTAAAGATATTTATTGCAGTACTGAATCAAAATTTATTTATACCCACATTCTTTTGCTACTGACTCCCCACACCTTTTTGCTACATAGACTGGATTCTAAAAAGAGATCTCTAACAATGATTGGGCAATGCTATGGATAGCATTCAATATTTCAGTTTTTCTTGCCTCCGAAGGTTTCTTTGTTCCTTTAATATAACTTGCAAGCAGGCTCTGCTGAATACCAATCTTTCGTGCCACAGCCGACATATTAAGATACGGATTTTTCAAGAAAGCAGCTTGCATGCCATTCGCAGGTTCTTTAGCATCCTCATAGTAGAAACTCTCATAGCTCACATCCTCATCCAGCTCACTCCAACTTATACCATACTCCCACAACTCATATTTTTCTCTTTCCTCAGGAGTAGCCATCAACAACTTTGGGTAAAAGTACAACGACTGATAGAGTGTTTCCCCGCTATCTGTAGTAACATAAATCCGTTTGTCTTCGAACCACAATTTGACAACTTTCATAATATCCTCCTTTCTTGTTTAATTCAAAAAGATTATATTTCCCCGTGGATTCTCTTCCATTCATTAAGAATATGCCCAACATTTTCTTCAAGTATATACTCCGCAAGTTTTAACTCTTTTGGCTTTAATGTAGAATTCACCAATTTCACCTCTTCCCAAATTATAAACTTAGCACTGCCGTTCGCACTTCTTACATGAACGTGAGGGGCTGATGTTCTAATGTAAAAATCATAAACTTCAACCCGAATAATTCTAAAATTGTTGGCATATATCTTTTATATTTAATTACAACACAAAGATAGGATATAAATTTATAACCACAAAATAAAAAAGATATAAATTTATACCCTTTCATAACATTACTGTAAAGGGCTGGTGTGTGTAAAGGGGTTAAGGTTATTAAGATAGCTAAGGACGACTAAGACAACTATGGTAACTAAGGTAACTATGTAGTCCTCGCTAATCGTTAATCGTCAAACTCTCAACTCTAAACCCCTGTGCCGGGGCTTTTTGGTACTTTTGGCCGCCAAAAGGACATGAAAGAACGACTACAACAAGAATAAAAGATAACAGATTAAGGGTAAGTTTCTATTGGAATAAAGCATTCTATCCCCTTAGACTTTGCTGGCGAACCATTAAGGGCAACTAAGGGAAACTAAGGGAGATAAACTCTCAACTTTAAACTCTAAACTCTAAACCCTCAACTCTCAACGTTAATCGCTAAACGTTAATCGTTAAACGTTAATCGTTAATCGTTAAACTCTCCCCGTCAATCATCACCCTAATCTCCGAGGCGTGCAGCATAAGCCTCTCGGCGGGCGTGCCGTACAGGGCGTCGCCCACTATTGGCGTGTTCAGCCCTTGCTCGCTCGCCGCATGCACCCTGAGCTGATGCGTACGCCCCGTGACAGGCTCAAAACGCACCAAAGCACACTCCTTGCCGCCATACCGTAGCGTCCTTATAATAGAATAATGTGTAACGGCAGGCTTGCCATGCTCAAAATCGACCTTTTGGCGAGGGCGGTTATCATAGTCGGGAGCTAAGGGCAGCTCAATGGTCCCCTCCTTTGCGGCAGGCACTCCGTCGAGCAGTGCCGTGTAAGTTTTTTTCACCTCACGACAGGCGAACTGCCTTTGCAGTTCCTTATACAACTCCATTGACTTCGCCACAAGCAGCAGCCCCGACGTCGCCATGTCGAGACGGTGCGCCACAAAGGCGTTGTTGCTATGCAGATAATGCTCACGCACCCACTCCTGTACCGACATGCCGCCCACGACGCCCGGCACCGACAGCACCCCTGCCGGCTTGTTCACCACAAGCAGCCGTTCGTCCTCATACACCACCTCTATGCCGTTTATGTCGCCGCCTCTTTCGAGCGCCGACTCCTCGACACCCAGCCCTTGCAGCATATACCCGAGGATGGGCTCGCACTTGCTCTTGCACGAGCCGTAGAAGCATCCGTCACGGCGTACCTCGCCCGCCGGCGACCGCCCCACCCAGAACTCGGCCATAGCGAGCGGCCTGAGCGAGTTGTTGTAGGCATACTGCAACAGCTTAGGCGCAGCGCACTCCCCTGCCCCTGCCGGCGGCAACGCCCCGAGCCTCTCTTCGAATATCGCAAGCAGGCTCTTGCTTTCGCCATTGGCGTTAAGCACCCTGAACTGTTCGAACAGCCAACGTTGCAGAGCCACCGAGCGGCTCTTACGCTCCTGTGCGAGTAAAGAAATTTTATCTTCAATAGCGGAACACGCCGCCTCCTTCTCGGCTATTTTCTCCTGCCACGCCCTGCGGCGGCGTTTAAGCTCCGCCTTTTCGAACTGGCTCTGCCTTGTCATGGCAAGCTCCTCTTCGGCCGACAGCCGCCCCGACGCACGTCTTTGCCGGCGGCTCGCCTTGCTTGCGGCAAACGCCGCCGATAGCTTTTCAAGAGCTGCGGCAGCCTCGTCCCTCGCGCCGAGCAGCTCAGCCGCAGCCTTGCGGCGTTCCTCGCTGCCGCTTATAGCGTCAATGGCCCTATTCATAGCCGAGATACGTGCCTCTTCCTGCTTGAAATATCCGCCGGGCGACTGCATGTCGTAAACGGGCGGCACAAAGCCCTCGTAGCAGTTCTTTCCGAAGAGAAGCCCCGAGAATGCCGCAAGATAGCCTACGTTCCCCTCTTTGTCCCGCACCGCAAGCACGCCTATCATCTTCCCTTTCTCGGCCTCGGCGAGCAGCATGCTGTCGGCCGACAGCATGCGACGCACCTCGTCGGCAGCCAAGAGACAAAGCCTGTGAGGGCGATAGTAGAAGGGGTTGTTGAAACGCTGCGGTATCTCAACGCCCGTTATGTCGCTTGAATAATTGTGGAACATCACCCCTTAGTTGCGAAACATGACATCCTTTTCGTAATCGAAGCCGCCGTCGAACTCATTATCCTCTATGGTGACGCTCGTCACCTTTTCGAGCAGGAAGCGGTGGCGGTTCCAGTGGAAAGGCTCGAAGTCGTTGTTCTGAACCACCTTGTTGCCACGGAACAGAAGCCCGTCGAGCGACTTTGCGTACACCACAGGAGCGTCGAATGTCTCGAAGAGATTATTCTCTATCACTACGCCCCCGCCGTCGCCGCCGTGGAAACACTTCCGCTGCGACGCAAGGTCGGGTATCTCGGGATAGATGGATATTATTCCGTTGGTAAACTGGAACATATTGGTGAGGGCGTTCACGAAACGGTTGCCACGGATAACCACGTCGCGGCATGCGCCCGTCTCGAACCAGCCGTTGCAGTCGCCGCAGAGCAGAATGGCAGTGCCCGACGTGTGGTCGAAGAGGTTATTCTCGACAAGCGTTGGCTTAGGCGTGCTGAAGAGAGCGCCACGGGCACGGTTATTGCGTATGACATTATCGCTGAACACCACTTCGGGAGTCCATTCAAGGTTCTCTATGCCGTAGTTGCCGTTGGCGATGTCCTGCGGCAGCGGCTCGCTGAACGTTATCCTGAACTCCTTGCAACCGGCAACCGCCTCCTTGTCGTAGGGAGCTATCTCCACTATGCGGTTGCCTTCGGCTATCTCCATTACGTTAGAACGCACGAACTGCACACTGTCGCCCTCGCCGCCCCAATAGAAGCCGTAGGCCTGCCCATGCATATACCTGCCTACAAGAGTGTGGTCGTCGAGACGCTTAACGACACGCAGATAGGTGCCGTGAACGTTTATAGCATCGTCCATCATGCCCTCGTAGAGGCCGTCGGTAGAGATAATCCTGCCCTTGCAGCCCGAGAAGTGAGTAGCGTCGGCCTGCGTAGTGAAATAACGCTCATTGTCGCGGCATGCCACACTGAAGCCTTTAAGAGTGACGTTCTCGGTGACCTGAGCAAGCAGGCCCATGCCTTCGGCATAATATACCGTGACATTCTCAAGCGTTATATCCTTGCATTCCGACACGAATATGCCCGGCGTGGGGCGTGCGTAGGAACGCAATGCAATTACCGTTCCCGGCACAAGACGAGCGTCACGCCACGGGGCGCGCACGAGCCCGGGCTCTACCTCGGTCACTCCATTCACGCCCACCCATATATCGCTTGTCTGATACACCAGATGCCTTGTCTCGCCGTCGAAGGCAATGCCTGCCTGCGGAGTAAACTCCCAGTTGCCGCCGTACACGACCAAGCGGCCATCGACGACTTTATAGCTTGCGTAAGGGGCTATGCGGTATGTTATGAAGCCCGCCTCAGCGTCGTTCTCCACCACCTCGACCTGCGTTATCTGCGGCGAGCGGGTGTCGATGCCTATGAAATCGAGCTTGCAGTCCTCGCAGCCCACCATTGCGACAGGCAGCATGCGGCCGTTCATAAAGAAGTCGGCACGGCATGAGCCCTCGCCCTTTTTCCTTGCGGAAATCGTAAGGTTCCTAACGCCTTCAAGCACAACAGCCGCACGCTTGGGGTTGTCCTGGTCGTGATTGGAAATGTAATATTCACGCACGTTGGCGCTGTCGGGGTAGAAGTCGTATTCTCCGCCGTCGAGCAGCAGAACGGCGGGCTTGCCTCCACGCTCGGCCTTTATGGATTCAATAGCTTTCGCGAACTCGGCTGTCATGTCCTCGCCCGTACCCGGCACTATGCCAAAGTCGGCCGCATGATATACCTTCTCGGAGTTTCCGCACGAAACAATAATCATTGACAGCAGCAGACACGCTGCCGAAAGTATCTTTTTCATACAATTTTAGCTTTTTGCGAAGATAGCAAAAAAAAGAAAATCAAAGGCAATTAAAGAGGATTTATGCAGCCTCGCCTGCCATTAACAGCCATTAACGCACTTTAATTACCCATTTCCGCCATAAGGCTATCGCTTTTTTATCTTTTTTAATAAAGGAATTAAGTTTTTATTACTAACTTCGCAATCTAAAATCAAAAGAGTAAAAAGTTTTAATAAAAAATATGGGTTTTAACGAATTTATAAGCAAAATGTTCGGCAACAAAGCAAGCCGAGACATGCGAGAGATACAGCCGTGGGTGGAAAAGGTCAAGGCTGCATACCCTGCGATATCAGCGCTCAGCAACGACGAGCTGCGTGCCGCTTCACAGGCTCTCAAAGAGAAGATACAGAATACGGTAACAGCAGAACGTGCAAGAATAGCCGAGCTTAAAGCAAGCATCGAGGATACAGAGCTCGAGAAGAGAGAGGCTGTGTTCAGCCAAATCGACAAGCTCGAGAAAGAGGTGCTCGAGAAGCTCGACAAGGCTCTTGACGAGGCGCTTCCCGAGGCCTTCGCCATTGTAAAGGACAGCGCGCGCCGTTTTGCCGAGAACGAGGAGGTGGTGGTGACTGCCACCGACGCCGACCGCAACTTCGCCGCACGCTTCGACTTCGTGACTATCGACGGCGACAAGGCTATCTACCGCAACCACTGGCAGGCCGGCGGCAACGATACCGTATGGAACATGATTCACTACGATGTTCAGCTGTTCGGCGGCGTGGTGCTCCACAAGGGAAAAATCGCCGAGATGGCGACCGGTGAGGGAAAGACCCTCGTAGCCACCCTGCCCGTGTTCCTCAACGCCCTTACAGGCAACGGCGTACACGTGGTAACGGTGAACGACTACCTCGCAAAGCGCGACTCGGAGTGGATGGGCCCGCTCTACATGTTCCACGGACTTACCGTAGACTGCATCGACAAGCACCAGCCCAACTCGGACGCTCGCCGCAGAGCATACCTCGCCGACATCACATTCGGCACAAACAACGAGTTCGGCTTCGACTACCTGCGCGACAACATGGCCACTCAGCCCGACGACCTTGTTCAGCGCCAGCACAACTACGCCATTGTCGATGAGGTGGACTCCGTGCTTATCGACGACGCGCGTACGCCGCTTATCATTTCGGGCCCCGTGCCACGCAACGAGGACCAGATGTTCGAGGAGTACCGCCCATTGGTGGAACGCCTTGTTGAGGCTCAGAAAAAGCTCGCCACGCAGTTCCTTTCCGAGGCACGCACAAAGATATACTCAGACGACAAGGATGTTGTCGTAGAAGGCTACCTGTCGCTGTTCCGCAGCCACAAGGCGCTGCCAAAGAACAAGGCCCTCATAAAGCTGCTCAGCGAGCCGGGCGTAAAGACAGGCTTGCTGAAGACCGAGGAGGTTTACATGGAGCAGAACAACCGCCGCATGCCCGAGGCTACCGAGCCGCTATACTTCGTCATTGACGAGAAGCACAACAGCGTGGACCTCACCGACAAGGGCATCGAGCTTATCACCGGAAACTCTTCGGACCAGAACCTGTTCGTTCTCCCCGACATCGCCACCGAGCTTTCGCTGCTCGAGAGCGACGAGAGCCTGACAGGCGAGGAGAAGGTTGCCAAGAAAGAGGAGATGCTCACGAACTTCGCTATAAAGTCGGAGCGCGTGCACACCATAAACCAGCTGCTCAAGGCATACACGATGTTCGACCGTGACGTCGAGTACGTGGTGACCGAGGACGGGCAAGTCAAGATTGTGGACGAGCAGACAGGCCGTATCATGGAGGGCCGCCGCTACTCCGACGGCTTGCACCAGGCCATTGAGGCGAAAGAGCGTGTCAAGGTCGAAGCGGCTTCGCAGACATTCGCTACAATCACGTTGCAGAACTACTTCCGCATGTACCACAAGCTTGCCGGCATGACCGGTACCGCCGAGACGGAGGCTGGAGAGTTCTGGGATATATACAAGCTCGACGTCGTGGTGATACCGACAAACCGTCCTATCGCCCGCAACGACATGAACGACCGCATATACAAGACCAAGCGAGAGAAGTACAACGCCGTCATCGAAGAGATAGCAAGCCTTGTGAAGCAGGGACGCCCGGTACTCGTAGGTACTACGTCGGTCGAGATTTCGGAGCTTTTGAGCCGCCTGCTCACGATACGCAAGATACCTCACAACGTGCTTAACGCCAAGCTGCACCAGAAAGAGGCCGACATTGTCGCAAAGGCAGGTCTTTCAGGCACCGTGACCATCGCTACCAACATGGCGGGACGCGGTACCGACATCAAGCTGAGCGAAGAGGTGAGAGCCGCAGGCGGTCTTGCCATCATAGGCACGGAGCGTCACGAGTCACGACGCGTGGACCGTCAGCTGCGAGGACGTGCGGGACGCCAGGGCGACCCGGGCTCTTCGGTATTCTTCGTTTCGCTCGAGGACAACCTCATGCGTCTCTTCGGCTCGGAGCGTATCGCCAAAGTGCTTGACAACAAGTACATGGGATTCAAGGAGGGCGACATGATTGAGCATTCGATGATTTCAAAGTCAATAGAGCGCGCGCAGAAGAAGGTCGAGGAGAACAACTTCGGCATCCGCAAACGCCTGCTCGAGTATGACGACGTGATGAACAAGCAGCGTACGGTAATATACACGAAGCGCCGCCACGCCCTCATAGGCGAACGCATCGGCATGGATATCGTGAACATGGTATGGGACCGCTGCTGCCACATCGTGGAGAACTACACGTTCGAGGACGCAAAGATGGAGATGCTGAGACTGCTTTCGGCAGAGCTTCCGTTCGAGAACGAAGAGCTGTTCAACAAGATGGACGCCGAGGAGAAGGCCGAAAAGTGCTTCGACGCGGCTATGGAGAGCTTCAAGCAGCGTACCGAGCGCATGGCGCAGATAGCGTTGCCGTTCATCGACTTCGTATACAAGGAACACCCCGACATGCGCGACAAGCACATATACGTTCCCGTAACCGACGGCCGCCACGTTTATCAGATACCAGTGCCGTTGCAGGCTGCGTACGACACACGAGGCAAGGAGGTCATCAAGTGCTTCGAGAAGTCAATACTGCTCCACACCATTGACAACGCATGGAAAGAGAACCTGCGCGACCTTGACGAGCTGAAGCATTCGGTACAGAACGCAAGCTACGAGCAGAAAGACCCGCTGCTTATATTCAAGCTCGAGTCGGTGACGCTGTTCGACAAGATGGTAAACAAGATAAACGACCAGACGGTGTCAATCCTCACAAGAGGACAGATACCTGTTCAGGAGAAAGAGCAGAACAACGTGAAGGTCGCTCCCGACCCGAAGCGAGGCAAGCAGCAGCAGAGGTACAGCGAGACAAAGGTAGACCTCAACGACCCCAACCAGCAGGCAGCGGCGCAGCGTGACACCAGAGAGAACGCAAAGCGCGAGCCGATACGTGTCGAGAAGAGCGTCGGACGCAACGACCCTTGTCCTTGCGGCAGCGGCAAGAAGTTCAAGAACTGCCACGGCAAGAACCTCTAACAGCAGCATACAAAGAAGAACAGTTCAAACACACTACTATGTCTTTAAGCAGAGAAACACAGAACAGACTGCAGGAAGCCATCAACAAGATGGGCAAGGACTTCATTACTGCAGAAGAGACCAGAGTCACCGACTTTCATGTATACGTGAACGGCAACAACGGCGACCTTACCGTCATGGACGACGATGACAAGCGCCTCACGCGCGTACATATATTAGAGTGGGAGGGAGAACACAACGAGGAAATCTTTGAAAAGGAGCTTCGCAGCCTGCTCGCCGAGATGCACGAGAAGGGTTGCTTCGACAGCCTCAACATCACAAAGCCCTACTCGTTCGTGCTTGTAGACGACGACGGACAGGACATAGTGGACCTGCTCATAGTAGACGATGACACTGTCATTCTGAGCAAAGACCTTCTCGAGGGCTTCGACGAAGAGATGAACGAGTTCCTGAGACACCTGCTCGAGGAGTAAAAGGCTGCCACAAACCGGAACAACGCCAGGGGTGGCTTTTGAGCCATCCTCCTCGGATTTTAGTAAAAATATCGGACAGATGCACTTTGACTAAGTGCATCTGTCCTTTTTGCGACAGCCGCCAAAAGCCATTCCCGCAACAAAAAAGTCCATAACCGAAGCATCAAAAAACCTCAAACATTAAAAAAAACTAATATTAAAGCTTATAAGCAAATTATAGTGAAAACTTTTTTGCGGCAAAAAGTTTTCATAGTAACTTTGCAAAGAATTCAAAGGGTGCATCAGGATGAAAGAAGAACATACAAAAGAGAATGTCCGCGAGCTGATTTTGAAGACCGCTTTAGAGCAATTCACGAAGAACGGCATAAAGGACGTGAAGATGGACGACATCGCATCGATGCTCTCTGTATCAAAAAGAACCATCTACGAACATTTCAAGGACAAGGAACAGCTGCTCGTAGAAGCGCTTCAGCTTCATAACGAGATAATGCGCAAGAAAGGAAAAGAGATTATACGCCACTCTAAAGATATACTCAAGATAATTCTGAAGCTGTACGACCTGTACATAAAGACGCTCAGCAGCACCAACAGAAAATTCTTTTCCGACATAAAGAAGTACCCCGAGCTATGCAAGAAGAAGACACACGACGACAACAAGAACTTCAAGAGCTTCATCACATGGCTCGAAGAGGGACGCAGGCAGGGGCTCTTCAGGGAAGACGCCAACTTTGAGATTTTCTCGATAACGCTGACCCGTAATCTTGAAACGATTTTCATGACAAACCTCAACGCAGGCGACGACGAGCTGAGCAAGCACTCGCCGCAGGAACTCGGACGAATGATCATCGTCTTTTACCTGAGAGGGATATCGACGCTCAAAGGACAGGAGATTATCGAAGAGTACTTGAAAGAAAATAATATATAAACAACATAGAATTATGAATCTTAGATTGCGACTAAAAACAGCAGTTGCGATGTTGGCGGCAATGACATTCGCTGCCAATGCGCAGGAAAGCACGACTACGATGCATCTGACGCTCGACAAGGCTATCGAGCTTGCATTGAGTGAGAACCCGACCATCAAGATTGCAGAAAAGGAGATTGAGCTGAAAGAGGTCTCAAAGAGCGAGGCATGGCAGAACCTTCTCCCTACCGTAACGCTTGACGGAGCTATCGTCTACAACGCCAGAGTGGGCAAGATGAAGATGGACATGGGCGGACAGACAATGGAGATTAAAATGGGCAAGGACGACTCGAACACATGGAACGCAGGCCTGCAGGTGGCTATTCCACTTTACGCTCCGGCGGTGTACGAAACCATGAACCTGAGCAACAGGGATGTCCAGCTCGCTGTCGAGAAGAGCAGAGGCTCAAAGATTGACATGGTGAACCAGGTGACAAAGGCATACTACCAGCTGATGCTCGCTCAGGACTCTTACAACGTGCTGAACGAGAACTTCCTGCTTGCCGAGACCAACTTCAACATCGTGAACAAGATGTTCGAGCAGGGACTCGTAAGCGAATACGACAAAATCAGCGCCGAGGTACAGAAGAACAACGCATGGCCGTCGGTGATAAGCGGAAAGAACGCCGTTGAGCTCGCCAAGCTGCAGCTCAAGGTGCTTATGGGCATAACAGCCGACATAAACATTGTCATTGACGACAACCTTACGAACTACGAGACCGAGATGGCAAAGGTCGCCGACAACGAGATAAGCCTCGCAGGCAACTCCTCGCTTCGCCAGATTGACATGCAGACAGACATGTTAGGCCGCCAACGCAAGCTGTTGAAGACATCGTTCATTCCTACAATAGCCCTTGTCGGACAGTACCAGTTCCAGTCTATCTCAAACACTAACTGGAACATTGCGAAGTACAACTGGAGCGACGCCGCCACAATCACATTGTCGGTAAGCATCCCTATCTTCAAGGCGAAGAACTTCTCAAGCCTCAAGAGCAACCAGGTACAGCTGTTCCAGCTTGCCGAGACAAGGCTCAACACCGAGCGCATGCTCAAGATGCAGGCACAGAGCTTCATCGACAACATGACTACAAGCTCAGAGCAGCTCGCAAGCAACAAGGAGGCCGTAAGGCTTGCCGAGAAGGGACTGGAAATCAGCCAGAAACGCTACGACATCGGCAACGGCACTATTCTTGAGCTTACGAACTCACAGGTACAGCTCACGAACACAAGATTGTCATACAACAACACCATTTACGACTACTTGGTAGCGAAGTCGGAGTTGAACAAAGTTTTGGGAAAAGAATAAAATAAAACATATTGACCTATGAAAAAGAATCTGACATTAATTGCTTTGATTGCAACTGCCCTTTTCGCATCATGCGGCAGTTCAGAGACTAAAGAGACTGCAGCCGCTGCAGTACAGGAAAAGCCAAAGGTTAAGGTAGAGAAGGTTACGACCGAGGCTGTGGCACAGCTCGAGGAGTACACCACTACCGTTGAAGCCGAGGTTAAGAACAACATCATCCCTAACGCTCCTTTGAGAATAGGCAAGATTCTTGTCGAAGTCGGCGACTTCGTAAAGAAAGGCGACAAGCTCGTGGAGCTCGACGCGAGCAGCCTCGACCAGCTCAAGCTGCAGTACGAGAACCAGCTGACCAACTTCAAGCGCATCGAAGAGCTTTACAAGATTGGCGGCACCTCAAAGTCGGACTATGACAACATGAAGACACAGCTCGACGTGACAAAGAAGAACCTCGACAACCGCTTGGAGAACACAATTCTCGTAAGCCCTATCGACGGCGTCGTTTCGGCACGCAACTATGACAACGGCGACATGTACGGCGGACAGCCGATACTCGTAGTGGAGCAGATTACTCCTGTAAAGATGAAGATAAACGTCAGCGAGTCACGCTATGCGCAGACAAAGAAGAACCTTGACGTGGAGCTGACCTTCAACACATACGGCGACGAGAAGTTCAAGGGCGAGATTGACATCGTATACCCCACTATCAACGCAATGACACACACGTTCCCCGTTGAGATAAAGCTCGACAACGAGAACAAGAAGGTACGTCCCGGCATGTTCGGCAAGGTTGTGGTGAACTACGGTACAAAAGAGCATGTTGTCGTTCCCGACATCGCTGTAGTTAAGCAGACCGGCAGCGGCGACTACTACGTATACACATACGAGAACGGCAAGGTAAGCCACCGCAAGGTTGAGCTCGGCCGCCGCCTGGGTAACCGCTACGAGGTCGTTTCGGGCATCGAGAACGGCGCCACAGTCGTTACAGCCGGACAGATTGGCCTTACAGACGGCATTGAGGTTGAAGTAATTAAGTAAAACAGAAAAACACGAACTTTTATGAGTATATATGAAAGCGCTGTAAAGAGGCCGATAATGACATCGCTATGTTTCTTGGCGATTGCTCTCTTCGGTATCTTCTCGTTCTCAAAGCTCCCCATCGACCTGATGCCGGATATTGAGACGAACACGATAATGGTAATGACATACTACAACGGAGCGAGCGCCGAAGATATTGAGAACAACGTAAGCCGCCCGTTGGAGAACACGCTCAACTCGGTTGAGCACCTCAAGCACATCACGTCAAACTCACGCGAGAACATTTCGGTAATCACGCTCGAGTTCGAGTTCGGATACGACATCGACGACCTCACCAATGACGTGCGCGACAAGCTCGACATGGTATCGTCGGCTCTGCCCGATGACGCCAACAACCCTATTATCTTCAAGTTCTCGACCGACATGATTCCTATCATGATGATTTCGGCGAAGGCCGAAGAGAGCCAGTCGGCCTTGTACAAGATTCTTGACGATAACGTGGCTAACACTCTGGCACGTATCGACGGTGTCGGCACAGTGTCTATCTCTGGCGCCCCGGAGCGTGAAATAAACATCTACATGGACCCTGCCAAGATGGAGGCGTACAATATCCCTGTAGAGACAGTGAGCTCGCTCATAGCGTCGGAGAACCGCAATATCCCCGGCGGTACGTTCGATGTCGGCAGCAACACATACGCAATACGCATCGAGGGCGAGTTCAACGACCCCAAAGAGATGTATAGCCTCGTTGTAGGAACGCACAACGGAGCGAACGTGTACCTGAAGGACATCGCCACCATACACGACAACGTGCAGGAGCGTGCGCAGCGTTCGTTCACCGACGGACAGCAGGGCGCCATGATTGTCGTTCAGAAGCAGACGGGCGGCAACTCGGTAGCTATCTCAAAGGCTATCCGCGAGAAGCTCCCCGAGATTCAGAAGCGTCTTCCTTCGGACGTGCAGCTTGACATCATCGGCGACACCTCTGAGAACATCCTGAACACCGTGAACACATTGACAGGCACCATTATCGACGCCCTCATGTTCGTCGTTCTTGTGGTGTTCATATTCCTCGGACGCTGGAGAGCGACCATCATCATCGCTATCACCATTCCGTTCTCGCTCATCGCATCGTTCATATACCTGTACGCTTCGGGCGGCTCAATAAACATGATTTCGCTGTCGTGCCTTAGCATCGCTATCGGCTCTGTCGTGGACGACGCCATTGTGGTGCTTGAGAACGTGACTACGCATATCGAGAAAGGCTCAAGCCCGTACAACGCAGCGGTACACGGAACGAACGAGGTCGCAGTGTCGGTTATGGCATCTACTCTGACAATGTTCGCGGTGTTCTTCCCGCTGACGATGGTTACAGGCATGGCCGGAGTATTGTTCAAGCAGCTCGGCTGGATGATGTGCGTCATCATGCTCATATCACTCGCCGCCTCTTTGACGCTTACTCCTATGATGTGCGCCAAGATGCTCAAGCTGCAGAAGAAGCAGAGCAAGTTCTTCATCATGTTCTACAAGCCGATACAGAAGGTACTCGACGCAATCGACAACGGCTATGCGGCAATCATCAACTGGGGCGTACGCCACAGATGGACCGTGCTTGTATGCTGCTTCGCATTGTTCATAAGCAGTCTCTTCTGTGCCAAGGGCATCAAGAGTGAGTTCTTCCCCGCCGGTGACGGCGACCGTTCAAGCGCCACCATCGAGCTGCCCGTAGGCACACGTGTCGAGAGGTCTCAGGAGCTGGCTCTCAACCTCACCAAGCAGTGGCAGGAGAGATACGGCGAGGACATGGAAGCATGCAACTTCACCGTAGGACAGGCCGACGAGAACAACACGTTCGCATCGCTGAGCGACAACGGCTCGCACATCATCAAGTTCAATTTCACCTTCGTTCCTTCGGACCAGCGCGAGATTACGCTTAACGAGATAAGCGACCAGATGCGTAACGACCTCAAGAACATGCCTGAGGTTGCGAAATACAACGTCTCGGCAGGACAGAACGGCGGCATGGGCGGACAGAGCGCTGCCACATTCGAGATTTACGGATATGACTTCGCCACTACCGACCGCCTGGCAAAAGAGCTTGCCGACTCACTCCGCAAGTCGGACCTCTTCACTCAGGTGCTTATAAGCCGCAGCGAATACCAGCCGCAGTACCGAGTTGAGTTCGACCGCGAGAAGCTCGCTATGCACGGCCTCAACCTCAGCACAGCCGCTACGTACGTACGTAACCGCTACAACGGCGCTTTGGCGACATACTACCGCGAGGACGGTGACGAGTACGACGTGAAGGTACGCTACGACCGTGAGTCGCGCGAGAGTCTCGAGGGAATTGAGAACATAATCCTTTACAGCAAGACAGGCCAGCCGATACGCCTCAAGGAGGTGGGCAAGGTAGTGATGAACGAGATGCCGCCTACCATCGAGCGCAAGGACCGTGAGCGTATCGTGACCGTAGACGCCGTTATCGCCGCAGGCGCGGCCCTCAGCGACGGTGTCGGCTACGGAAACGGCATCATCGACAAGATGGAGCTGCCGAGCGGAATATCAATACAGGTAGCCGGCTCGTACGAGGACCAGATGGATTCGAACAGAGACTTAGGACAGCGTGCGATAATCATTCTTATACTCGTGTTCATTGTAATGGCTTCGCAGTTCGAGTCGCTGACCTACCCGTTCATCCTCATGTTCTCGGTGCTGTTCGCCTTGAGCGGCGTGCTCATAGCGCTGTTCATGACCGGCTCGAACCTCAACATCATGTCAATACTCGGCGCTATCATGCTTATCGGTATGGTTGTGAAGAACGGTATCGTGCTTATCGACTATATCATGCTGTTGCGTGAGCGCGGCCTCGGCATCATAGCGGCCTGCGTCGGCGCGGCAAAGAGCCGTCTTCGTCCGGTGCTTATGACAACATGCACCACTATCCTGGGTATGGTGCCTATGGCAACGAGCACAGGTGTCGGCGCCGAGATGTGGCGTCCGCTCGGCGTTGCGGTTATCGGCGGTCTTATAGTATCGACCATAATGACGCTTATCTACGTGCCTGCGATGTACGGAGTGTTCGCCGCAAACGGCGTTAAGCGCAACCGCAAGAAGATTAGAAAGCAGCGTGAGCTTATGGCATACTGGAAGGAGCATAAGGACGAAGAGCAGCTAAAGCATAAGAGTTAAGAACTATTCTGCGTGGGGCAACCCACGCAGAATAAAACAATACATGACATGAAAAGTATATTTATAACATTTGACATTTCTCACAAGGAGACTATCATAGAGATGCTTGAGCACAACAACTGCCGCGGTTTTTCATTCTTTGACCATATGCAGGGACGCGGCAGCAAGAAAGGCGAGCCGCATTACGGCTCACACGCATGGCCATCGATGTGCGGCTCTATCATAGCCATCGTAGAGGACAAGAGCGTGGACAACATTCTTGCCGACATAAAGAACATAGACGAAGAGACTCCGCAGTTAGGACTGAGAGCGTTCGTCTGGGACATCGAAAAGAGCTATTAAGAAGATTTATATAAGAAGGGGGCGACCCAGAAGCCCTATTCTTGAACGAGCAAGAGGGTGACCCAAAAGTCACCCTCTTGTCGTCGGGGGGGGGAGTTGAGAGCTGAAAGTTTATAGTTGAGAGTTGAGAGTTGAGAGAAATAGCACAAACCCTAAACTATAAACTCTAAACTCTAAACTCTAAAACCTAAAATTTACACTTTAATCGTTCCTCGTTAATAGTTCCTCGTTAATCGTTCCTCGTTAATCGTTCCTCGTTCAACGTGAATCGTTAATCGTTA
>JAFTRV010000005.1 GCA_017462065.1 Bacteroidaceae bacterium | reverse complement strand
TTTTTGGTACTTTTGTGCGACAAAAGTACAAGATAGAACGACTACAAAAAGAATAAACGACAACTGATTAAGGGTAAGTTGCAATAAGAATGAAACATTCTATTCCCCCCAGACTTTGCTGGTGAGCCCGATTAACGAGTAACGAAGAGCGTTTAACGAGTAACGATTAACGATTAACGTTTAACGAGCAACGATTAACGATTAACGATTAACGAGGAGCGTTTAACGAGTAACGATTAACGATTAACGTTTAACGAGCAACGATTAACGATTAACGAGGAGCGATTAACGAATAACGAGTAACGATTAACGAATAACGTTTAACGAGTAACGAAGAGCGTTTAACGAGTAACGAGGAGCGAAGACTTTGCCACCCGCCGCTTACAGAATTAGCGGTTCATTTGCGTTTTCTCAGTGCTTTTACAAGCGCCGCCCCAATAATGCCGTCGGGATGAAAGCCGTTAAATTCCTGGAAGTGCTTTACAGCTTTCAAAAGCTTTGCGTCATACAGTACGCCACCATCGGCAGTATATACAAGGCTTTCTTCGTCCATGTAAAGTTTATTTACTAAAATTTTCGCCACGGAACGCACGTCTCTTCCGCTATCGCCGGGCATTATAACCCTCTCTCCCAACAGATATTGCTTAGGGGAATACGCGACAGAATCGATCTTCGCTTTTTTAGTTTTCGGCGTAGTCTGCTTTTCTGCTGCCTTGCTCTTTGACGCACGGGCTTTGCCGCTTTTTGTCGTCGAAGAGGAAGACCTCAGCCTAACGCTGTCGGCAGAGATTTTCTTGTAGTTCTTTGACGATGTCGCCGACTTGCCGTCCGTCGCTTTCTGCGCCACAGCCAAATCGCATGGAGCAAGAAACAGCAACAGGACAAAAAAGGGAAACAAAAGATTACTTCTCATTAAGACACTTTTCAAAACTTACAGGAACGGGAGTTTCAAAACGGAGATACTTGCCCGTAACAGGATGCGTAAAACAGAGCATATACGCATGCAGCCCGAGACGACGCATCGGGTCGCTCTTGCCGCCATACTTGCTATCGCCGACAACAGGATGTCCCAAATCGGCCATATGAACACGAATCTGGTTCTTACGACCCGTTTCAAGCACGCATTCCACAAGCGAATAGCCATTCGACGAAGTTAATACACGATAATGTGTCACAGCATACTTTCCACCATTATCTATTGTACTTGAATGAGTTACAAAACGCTTATCCTCGGTAAGCCACGAACGGACAACGCCTTGCTTATTTTCAAGTTCGCCCTCTACCAACGCAATATATCTGCGGTCGGTAACAAGCTCCTGCCAGCCATTGATTAACGACTGCTGAGTCTGCACGTCTTTGGCATAGACCATAAGACCCGACGTGTCACGGTCAAGACGATGAACAAGATGCGAGGTGCAGCGGCCGCCTCCCTTTTCGAGATAACGGTTAAGAACGGACTGCGCTGTCTGCTGGCGTGTATTGTTGCTCATGGAGAGCAAGCCCGGACGTTTGTCAATAATCAAAAGATAAGGGTCTTCGTATACGATGTCAAGGTCATTGCTTCGGAAAGACATTTTATGCTTAGAACGGTCGAGCTGTACGACATCACCGGCCTTGAGCTCTGCCAGAGGATGCGTTACTATCTTATTGTTTACAAGCACCACTCTATTAGAAATCAACGCTTTGGCACGATTGCGGCTTATTCCGTGCATCTTTTCCATTACAAAATCTATCAAGACAGCCTGCACCGCAACGCTAAAGGTCAGAAGGCTTTTAATATTTTTACGCATATATTTTTCTATATCAATTATTTACGGTTTCTTCGTTCAAGCAATACGACATTCTCAACATGGTGCGTATGAGGGAACATATCCACGGGCTGCACAGCCGTCACCTTGTAGTCGGCATCAAGAAGCTGCAGGTCGCGCGCCTGAGTGGCAGGGTCGCAGCTCACATAAACGATACGGCGAGGAGCCGCAAAAAGTATCGTGTTTATCACGTCGTCGTGCATTCCTGCACGAGGAGGGTCTGTGATAATCACGTCGGGACGACCATGCTCGTTGATGAAATCACGTGTAAGTATATCTTTCATGTCACCCGCAAAGAAGCTCATATTGCTGAAGCCGTTGAGCTCCGCATTTACTCGAGCGTCTATAATAGCGTCCTCGACATATTCAATGCCCACCACTTTTTTAGCCTTTGATGCTACGAAGTTAGCTATGGTTCCGGTACCTGTATAAAGGTCGTACACCACCTCCTCGCCTGTCAGAGCCGCAAAATCGCGGGCCACCTTGTAAAGGTTATATGCCTGGCGGCTGTTTGTCTGGTAGAACGATTTAGGCCCCACCTTGAAACGCAGGCCCTCCATCTCTTCGAAGATGACGTCCGTACCTTTATACGTAACGACCTCCAGGTCGCCGAATGTATCGTTGCATTTATTGTTTATCACATAGAGCAAAGAGGTGACCTCCGGGAATTCTTCCGCCACAAATTGTAAAACTTTTTCAAGCATCGCAAGCTCTTCGTCCGATGTCACACGAGCCTGGACAAGCAGCATGGCCTCGCCGGTCGTGGAGGTACGTATCATCATGTTGCGAAGAACGCCGACCTGCGAACGCAAGTCGAAGAAAGGAATGCCCTCCCTTTGGGCGAACTCACGTATCGAATTACGCAAGCGATTGTTGAGCCCCTGCATGAGATAGCACTCGTCAATGTTCAGCACCTTATCGAAAGCCCCGGGAATGTGAAAGCCCAAAGCGTTCATGTTATCGTACGTCACCCCATTGGCGACCTCTTCCCATGTAAGCCATCGTTTGTTGCTGAAAGTGAACTCGAGCTTGTTGCGATATTCGCACGTCTGCTCCGAGCCAAGAATAGGAGAGACTTCGGGAAGCTCCACCTTGCCGATGCGGGTAAGGGCATCGACAACCTGTTGCTGTTTATACTTGAGCTGATGCTCATAGGCAAGGCATTGCCACTTGCAGCCGCCGCAGACTCCGTAATGCTTGCAGAACGGCACGGCACGCTCTTGAGAATATTCGTGTATCTTCACGGCCTCCGCCTCGGCATAGCTATGCTTCTTACGCCTCACCTGAAGGTCGGCCACATCGCCGGGAACGACATAAGGAACAAAGACCACGAGGTCATCGACGCGCGCAAGCGCTTTGCCTTCGGCAGCCACGCCGGTTATGGTAACCTTTTCGAGCAAAGGCAGCTCTTTTTTCTTTTTAGCCATTTATGATATCTATAATTTTGTACGGAACAGCAGCGTTACCGGCATGTGCAAAGTAACGCAAGTTATAAAATTCTATGCGAAGATACATTGAAAATCCCGATATTCTGCCCTTTTCGGGCACGAACTTAAAAAAATATATTTATTATGTGATTTTCGCCGTTTAAATTTCGCAGTACAAACATTTTTGCTATATTTGCAAATTAGTTGGGTGAGTTAATAAGACACCCCCGACACCGTGAATTTTAAAAACATTTTTTATTTATCAACAAACAATAAACTCAAAAATTTATGGCAGACAAAAGAGTCTATACCTTTGGTAACGGTCTTGCTGAAGGTAATGCGTCAATGAGAAACTTGTTAGGAGGTAAAGGCGCCAACTTGGCAGAAATGAACCTTATCGGTATCCCTGTCCCTCCCGGATTCACCATTACAACTGAGGTTTGCGGCGAATACTACAGCCTCGGTAAAGAGAAGGTAATCGAGCTTCTCAAGGCCGAAGTTCAGGCCGCAGTTAAAAACATCGAGACATTGATGAACTCAACATTCGGCGACCCGACAAACCCATTGTTGGTTTCAGTTCGTTCAGGCGCCCGTGCATCAATGCCCGGTATGATGGACACAATTCTTAACCTCGGTCTTAACGACATCGTTGTAGAGGGTCTTGCAAAGAAGACCGGCAACGAGAAGTTCGCATGGGACTCTTACCGTCGTTTCGTACAGATGTACGGTGACGTAGTTCTCGGCATGAAGCCTACAAGCAAGGAGGAGATTGACCCGTTCGAGGCTATCATCGAAAAAGTTAAGGAAGAGGCCGGCGTTGTTCTTGACAAGGACCTCAGCGTTGAGTCACTCAAGGAGCTTGTAAAGAAGTTCAAGGCTGCCGTTAAGGCTCAGACAGGCAAGGACTTCCCGACAGACGCTTACGAGCAGTTGTGGGGCGCTGTTTGCGCTGTGTTCGAGTCTTGGAACAACGAGCGCGCTATCCTCTACCGTCGTATGGAGAAAATTCCTGATGAGTGGGGTACAGCAGTTTCTGTTCAGGCAATGGTATTCGGTAACATGGGCGATACATCCGCTACCGGCGTATGCTTCTCTCGTGACGCCGCTACAGGTGAGAACCTCTTCAACGGCGAGTACCTTATCAACGCACAGGGCGAGGACGTTGTTGCAGGTATCCGTACACCTCAGCAGATTACAAAGATCGGTTCTCAGCGTTGGGCTGCATTGCAGAACATCAGCGAGGAGGAGCGTGCTTCTAAGTATCCTTCAATGGAGGAGGCTATGCCTGAAATCTACAAGGAGCTCGACGCTATCCAGACACGCCTTGAGGACCACTACAAAGACATGCAGGACATGGAGTTCACCGTTCAGGAGGGCAAACTGTGGTTCTTGCAGACACGTAACGGCAAGCGTACAGGCGCAGCTATGGTTAAGATCGCAATGGACTTCTACCGTGACGGCGTTATCGACGACAAGACAGTTCTGAAGCGTATGGAGCCCGAGAAACTCAACGAGTTGCTCCACCCCGTATTCGACACCGCAGCTCTCGCAAAGGCTAAGGTTATCGCTAACGGTCTTCCCGCATCTCCGGGCGCAGCTACAGGCCGCATCGTATTCTTCGCTGACGACGCAGAGAAGTGGAACGAGGACGGCGAGAAGGTTGTACTCGTACGTATCGAGACCTCTCCCGAGGACCTCGCAGGCATGGCAGCCGCTCAGGGTATCCTTACAGCTCGCGGCGGTATGACATCACACGCTGCCGTTGTTGCACGCGGTATGGGTAAGTGCTGCGTATCAGGCGCAGGTACATTGGTTATCGACTACAAGAAACGTACTCTTACTGTTGATGGCATCACATTCTGCGAGGGCGACTATATCTCACTGAACGGCTCTACAGGCCAGGTTATCGAGGGCAAGGTTGAGACTAAGGCTCCTGAGCTCAGCGGTGACTTCGCAGAGCTTATGACTATTTGTGACAAGTACGCACGCTTGGGCGTACGCACAAACGCTGATACACCGCACGACGCACAGGTTGCACGCGACTTCGGCGCTATCGGTATCGGTCTCTGCCGTACAGAGCATATGTTCTTCGAGGGCGAGAAGATTAAGGCAATGCGCGAGATGATTCTTGCAGAGACAACTAAGGAGCGTGAGGTTGCTCTCGCTAAGCTGTTGCCGTTCCAGAAGGCCGACTTCGTTGGTATCTTCAAGGCAATGGAAGGCTTGCACGTGACTGTTCGCTTGCTCGACCCGCCACTCCACGAGTTCGTTCCGCACGATGCTAAGGGCCAGCAGATGCTCGCAGAGGCTATGGGCAAGACAGTTGAGGCTGTTCAGCGCCGTGTTAAGTCTCTCGAGGAGTTCAACCCGATGCTCGGTCACCGTGGTTGCCGCTTGGGTAACACATATCCCGAAATCACAAGAATGCAGACAACAGCTATCCTCGGCGCTGCTCTTGAGTTGAAGAAGGAAGGCAAGGTTATCTACCCCGAAATCATGGTTCCTCTCGTAGGTATCATCAACGAGTTCGAGGAGCAGAAGAACGCTATCGTTGAGGCTGCAGAGGCTCTCTTCGCAGCTGAGGGCGACCGTGTTGAGTACACAATAGGTACAATGATTGAGATTCCGCGCGCAGCATTGACAGCTGACCAGATCGCTCAGCAGGCACAGTTCTTCTCATTCGGTACCAATGACTTGACACAGATGACATTCGGTTACTCTCGTGACGACGTGAACTCATTCTTGCCTATCTACCTCCGCAAGAAGATTTTGAAGAACGACCCGTTCCAGATACTCGACCCGACAGGCGTAGGCCAGCTTGTTGAGATGGCTACAGCTAAGGGCCGTGGCGTAAACCCCGACCTCAAGTGCGGTATCTGCGGCGAGCACGGCGGTGAGCCCGAGTCTGTTAAGTTCTGCCACAGAGTAGGCTTGAACTACGTATCATGTTCTCCTTTCCGTGTGCCTATCGCACGTTTGGCTGCCGCACAGGCTGCCGTTGAGGAGATGTAATTGAGAGAAACTCAATAACTCTAAATAGAGCGAGCGACCCGAAGTGGGTCGCTCGCTTGCTTTATATAATAATGTACGCACGTGCGTAGCTTGTACGTAAGCCTCCGATAAAATGCATATTGCATCATGTAACAATGCTTTCTACTTTTGCATCATAACCTTACAAATTTTCAAGATTATGATGACACGTGAAGAAATCCTTTCAATAGAGGAGTATTGTGCAGAGCATAATGTCT
>JAFTRV010000032.1 GCA_017462065.1 Bacteroidaceae bacterium | reverse complement strand
TTGAGAGTTGAGAGTTTAAACTCTCAACTCTCAACTTTAATCGTTCCTCGTTAATCGTTAAACGTTACTCGATAAACATTAATTTGCCGTCAATGATGTATAGCCCTTTGTTCGGGTTCACCACCTTGTAACCCCGGAGGTCGTATATTTCTCCTTTCTCATTTCCGCTTTCCACTCTCTCAATCTTCGTTTCCACATCTACGCCGCCTGTCACGTTGAAGCTGCCGCCATCCATAGGCGACAAGGCAGTCAGCGTGTATGCGACGCCACCAATCTCCTCGACACGTATAATACCGCCGGGCATTGAGCGTACGGCCGTAACGAAATCGACATCCACATCGCCCACATTGACTCCGGGAAGAGTGACCTTGCACGAACCGTCGAGCGCAGGCACAGACTCTGCGAGAACATACTCAAACGTCTCCCCGTAATCGGCGGACATCGTTATGCGCAGACGGCTGCTCGCAGTGAAGCAGCTCCTGTTCACGCCCCAGCTGACAGTCACCTCCTCATTCGCCGAATAGCTGCTCTTGGCGGGAGCGAGCGAAGCCTTGAACTCCTCGCCGCCTACAATCTCCACCTTTGCGTCCCAAACGGCATAATTGCTGTAAAAGGGGTTCTTGCTCAGATAATCGAAATCGTTCGAGGCCGGCATGTCATTTACAAGAATGGCAATGTCGTACGTGCCGGGCTCCATAGAGGGTATATCAGTACCCTCTACAGCCCAATAGTCGTTACCGTAGAATAGGTCGGCTTTGAATTCAGGCCTATAGTCAATAACGCTGCTCGCCTGCGGGGCAAGAGAAGCGAAATGGGGCATGTAGCCGTTCTCTACGACATTTCCAACGGCAGAGCTGCCGCAGCCGATAGCGGAATATCTCAGCCGGTCCCCTTCGGCGTCGTCGGCATATACAGGTATCGCAATGCATGCTCCTTGCGGTATTCTGTATGTATCTTTCATTGACGCTGTGAACGCCGGAGCGTTGTTCTTCACGCTTTCCTGCCTGCATGCGTTGCCGGGCCCGGCTGTAACAGAAGCATTGCGTATCGCCCTTATCGAGGGATATGAGAAGAAATCGCCGCCATTGTCCATGAGGCTTCCCTCCCCGGCCGCTGTGTGATGCGCTCCGAAAAGATGCCCCACCTCGTGAGCGACAACCCATTTGTCGGCCTTCGCATAGCCGTTGGCCTTTGTCGAAGAGCTGTAAGCGCCGCTATTGACCGACAAGCCCGTGTTCTCGTCGAACTCATCACGGTAGACCACCCAGATGCCGACATCGTAAGCATCGTTGCCTATCGCATTGTCTATCGACTCAGTAACCTGACCAATCTCAGGGATGCCGCTATATGGATTTACGGGCAGCTCATTCTTCATGAGAAGGCTTTGGTCCGTGACAACGTCGAAACAGATGCCCAACGGGACATATGCCTCGTTCATGTAGTCTTCGCACTCTTGCCAGAACTGCAGGACATTGCTGTACTGACTATAAAAATTCTCCGAGTAGGAGTTAGGCGAAACGGCAATGGCAAGCCGGTAATAACGCAGCGTATTGTCGCCGCTTATCGCATCGGCCGCCACCGCGCGTGTCTCGGCAAGCGACTGCGCAAGAATGCCCGAAGAGAAGAGAAATGATAACAGGAATGTAAGTATCGCCCTCATAGTTGCTGTTTTTGTGTTTATGGCGCTAATATACAAAAAAAACAACCGACTCGCATTGATGCGAGTCGGTTGTTTTTAATATATCGTCTCTAATTACTCTGCACGGAGTGTGAAACGCTGGAAGCCTGAAGCTGTAAGCTCCTTGTCGAAGCCCTTCAAGAAGTCAGCTACAGAAATCTTCTCGTTCTGGCAGTAGCCCTGCTGGAGCAAGCAAACCTCCTTGTAGTACTTCTGGATACGACCGTCAGCGATGCGAGCAATCATGTTCTCGGGCTTGCCCTCTTCACGAGCCTTCTCCTCAGCTACGACACGCTCCTTAGCTACCAAAGCAGGATCGAGGTCCTCGCTTGTGAGCGCAAGAGGCGCAGAAGCAGCAATCTGCATTGCAATATCGTGGCCAGCCTCCTCGTTTGCCTGTGTCAATGCAACCATTGTACAGAGCATGTTCTTCTTCTGGTGGTTGTATGTGTAGATGTTCTCGCCTACGAGTGTCTTGTAACCGTCAAGCTCCATCTTCTCGCCAGTGATACCTGAACGAGCCACGATAGCGTCCTGAACAGTACCCTCACCCATCGGAAGAGCCTTAACATCCTCGATTGTAGCGCACTTAGCGGCTACTGCAGCGTCAAGGATATCCTGTGTCAGCTTAACGAAGTCAGCGCCCTGAGCAACGAAGTCAGTCTCGCACTTGAGAGCGATGATAGCAGCGAAGCCATTCTCTGCCTTTACAAGAACACAACCCTCAGAAGCCTCACGGTCGCTGCGCTTAGCAGCTACCAACTGACCCTTCTTACGGATAATCTCGATAGCCTTGTCAAAATCGCCCTCACCCTCGGTCAAAGCGTTCTTGCAGTCCATCATGCCGGCTCCTGTCATTGAACGGAGCTTGGCGATATCAGCCATTGTTACAGCCATAGTATTTTTGAATTTTAAAGTTAATAAATAATGAGAATTACTCAGCTACGGGTGCCTCAGGAGCCTCCTCAGCCTTAGCTGCACGAGCCTTTGTTGTGCGACGACGCATTGTCTTCTTAGGCTCTGCATTCTCAGTCTCGCCCTCAGCCTCGGTATCAACCTTCTCTACCTTACGTTCCTCGAGACCCTCAGCGATAGCAGCGCAGCAAGCGTCGAGGATAACCTCTACTGACTTTGTCGCATCGTCGTTTGCAGGGATTACGAAGTCGATATCGTTAGGATTAGAGTTTGTATCAACGATAGCGAATACGGGGATGCCAAGACGGTTAGCCTCGTGAACAGCGATGTGCTCCTTCATTACGTCTACCACGAAGATAGCTGAAGGAAGACGAGTCAAGTCGGCGATAGAACCGAGGTTCTTGTCGAGCTTAGCGCGCTGACGTGAAATCTGAAGAATCTCACGCTTTGAAAGGTTTGAATATGTACCGTCCTGTGTCAATTTGTCGATTGTAGCCATCTTCTTCACAGCCTTGCGGATTGTGGGGAAGTTTGTGAGCATACCGCCCGGCCAACGCTCGATAACGTAGGGCATGCCTACTGACTGTGCCTTCTCGGCAACAATCTCTTTAAGCTGCTTCTTTGTAGAAACGAACAAAATCTTCTTACCGCTCTTTGCGATTTGCTTCAAAGCCTCGGCAGCAGTCTCAGTCATAGCTGCTGTCTTATGCAAATCTATAATGTGGATACCATTGCGCTCCATGAAGATGTAAGGAGCCATAGCGGGATTCCATTTACGTTTCAAGTGACCGAAATGCGCGCCGGCCTCAAGTAATGTGTCAAATGTAATTCTAGACAT
>JAFTRV010000031.1 GCA_017462065.1 Bacteroidaceae bacterium | reverse complement strand
TAAAGTTGAGAGTTGAGAGTTTAAACTCTCAACTCTCACCTCTCATCTCTCATCTCTCAACTCTTAACTCTCAACTCTCAACTGTTCAAAGCACTCCGTTCACTACAAGTGCCTTGACCAGCGAGTAGAACTTCTCTACCGTAGGAATCTCGGCACGCTCGGTAGGAGAGTGCGGCGACATCAATGTGGGGCCGAACGATACCATGTCCATCTTCGGGTAGTTGGTAGATATGATACCGCACTCAAGTCCGGCGTGTATCACTCTTACGTCGGGCTCTTTGCCGAACATCTCGTTGTAAGCCTTCTTCAATGCGGCAAGGAGAGGCGAGTTCACGTTGGGCTGCCAGCCGCTGTAGCCGCCGCTCAGCTCAACCTTCATGCCTGCCATAGCGAAGCAGCTTGACAGCTGAAGAGCGAGGAACTCCTTCATAGTGTCGCATGAGCTGCGCGCGAGAATGTTTATCTCGGCCTTGCCCTCCTCGATGCGTACTATTGAGAGGTTGCTCGATGTCTCTACAGTGTCGGGGATAGTAGGTATGAAGCGGAGAACGCCGTCGTGGCATGCGAGGATGACATCGACGAGGTTGTCCTGTATCTCTTCGGGAACGACTGTCTCGGGCATCTCGGTCTCGGTAACAGTAAGCGTTATGCCCTCTTCGATAGTGGCGTACTCGCTGTTGTAGAGAGCCTCGTATCTCGCTGCAATCTCTTTCAGCTCTTCAACGCCCTCGGCCGGCAAGGTCAGCACGACCTCGCAGCTTGCAGGGATGGCGTTGCGCATGTTGCCGCCGTTCCAGCTTGCAAGCACTACGCCGCACTCGTCCATAGCCTCGCGCATGAAACGTGCCATGAGCTTGTTGGCATTGCCTCGTCCTGCGTTAATCTCAAGGCCTGAATGACCGCCTCTGAGGCCTTTCAGCTGTACCTTTACCGCAACGTCCTCTTCGTCGCTGCCCTCTTCCATGAACTCCATAGAGGCCGAAATGTCAAGTCCGCCTGCGCAGCCTATGTAGAGAACGCCCTCCTCCTCAGAGTCGAGGTTGAGCAGCAGCTCGCCTTCGAGCTCGCCGCCTTTGAGACCGAAAGCACCGTACATGCCTGTCTCCTCGTCAGCGGTGATAAGAGCCTCCAACGGGCCGTGCTGCAGAGAACTGTCCTCCATGATAGCCATGATAGCCGCTACGCCGAGGCCGTTGTCGGCGCCGAGAGTAGTGTTGTCTGCGTAAAGCCAGTCGCCCTTGACAACTGTCTTGATAGGGTCATTGATGAAATCGTGCGTGCTGTCGGGAGTCTTCTGCGGCACCATGTCCATGTGTGCCTGCAAGATGATGCCCTTGCGGCTCTCAAGGCCCGGGGTAGCGGGCTTGCGCATGATGATGTTGCCAGCCTCGTCCTGCCATGTCTGGACATTGATGCTCTTGCCAAAGTCGAGCAGGAACTTCTGTATCTTCTCAAGGTGGCCCGAAGGGCGTGGCACCTGTGTGAGCGCCTCGAAGTGCTTCCACACTTCACGTGGTTGTAAGTCTTTGATTGTTAATGCCATAGTTAATTAGTTTTTATTTGATGATTTCTTGAATTGTAACATTATAAGTGCATATATTCCCAGCAGGGCGACAATTATTGTCTGCGTGCTGTGTACTATAAACGCAAAAGTAGAAGCGTCGGTTGAGCTCACTCCGTAGAGAATCATGAAGCTTATCACGGCGAAATGCCAGGGGCCTGCGCCGTTGGGAGTGGGCACCACCACGGCTACGCTCGTAGAAACGAACATAAGCAGGCCTGCCAGGAACGATAGGCCGCTCGTGAACGGGAAGTAGAAGAAGCATAGGTAGAACTGCATCAGGTAGCAGAACCAAATGGCGAGCGTCTCAATGACGAACAGCCAGCCGTGCTTCATCTTGCGCAGCGACAGCAGTCCTTCGGAAAAGCGTGTAATGAAGCTGCGTATCTTTTTCCATATCGCCATCTTGCGAATGAGCAGAAAGAGCATCACGGCTATAGCGATAACTGAAAGAATTATCACAATCCATGCGACTGCCGAGTTCTTGAACCCGTCGAGAGGGTTCTTGAGCCCCACTTCGTTCACGAACTCAAGGAACATGGGCCATTGAAGCATCACGGCGACGGTTGTCATCACGATGACGACAATGGTGTCGATAAGCCTTTCTGTGACGAGCGTTCCGAGCGATTGGGCGAAGGGCACCTTGTCGTACTGCTCAAGCACCACGCATCTCGACACCTCGCCCACACGGGGCACTACAAGGTTGGCGGCATAGGAGATGAAGATGGAGTATATGCTTACCGACGACCTCGGATGCAGGCCTAAGGGGGCAAGAGCGAGCTTCCAGCGGAGCCCTCGAATGACATGGCTCAAAATTATGAATATGGTGGTAGCCGTAAACCAGAACATGTCCATCTCCTTGAGGGCGCTCCATATCTGCGTGAAGTCAAAATCCTCGTACAGCATGTAGAGTATGAACGCTCCCAAAAGCAGCGGCAAAAGGGTTTTTAGGGTTTTATTTAAAATCTTTTTCATAAGTTTGAGCGCATTTTTAATAGATTTCCTTACCTTTGCAAAGTTGCGTAATAGGGCTGTCTTGCAATGAACGGGAATTCTCGGGCTTGCATGGTCCCGCAATGCGTGTGTTTGCATTAGCAAATATACTAATATATTGAATAACTTTGTTACATTTAAGGTTAATTATTTAAAATAAGGGCATTCTTGCCGGCAGTCCCCGGGAATGTCGCGGCGGCAATGGCGTCGGCGGCGTGAAAAAGGGCAGGCGAATGTTCCGCATTAACTTAAAAAGGCTCACCAACGATGAAAGCAGTTACAGCAAAAAAGAGATTGGGTCAGCATTTTCTCGTAGACCTGTCAATAGCCAAGGACATAGCTGATACGGTGGATGTCTGCCCCGGCATGCCGGTGCTTGAAGTAGGCCCCGGAATGGGTGTGCTGACCCGTTTCCTGCTCGAAAAGCAACGCCCGGTAAAGGTGGTGGAGATTGACGAGGAGTCGGTGAGCTATCTCTGCAAGAATCTTCCGCAGCTCGGCGAGGAGAACATCATCCCCGACGACTTCCTCAAAATGCATCTCGACCGTCTTTTCGGCGGCAACGAGTTCATGCTCATAGGCAATTACCCTTATAACATATCGAGCCAGATATTCTTCAAGATGCTCGATTACAAGGAATATATCCCCTATTGCAGCGGCATGATACAGAAAGAGGTGGGGGAGCGCCTCGCAGCCTCTCCCGGCAGCAAGGCCTACGGAATACTTAGCATCTTCATACAGCTGTGGTACGACGTGGAGTATCTGTTCACCGTCCACGAAAACGTCTTCTCTCCTCCGCCGAAGGTCAAGAGCGCCGTCGTGCTCATGAGGCGCAACGGGCGAACGTGCCTGGGGTGCAACGAGGAACTGTTCAGGAAAATAGTAAAAGGCACGTTCAACCAACGCCGCAAGAAGCTGCGTAACTCGATACAGCAGATTGTAGGCAAGGAGTCGCCTCTCCTGAACGACCCTATTCTCGAGAAACGCCCCGAACAGCTGTCGATAGAGGACTTCATAGGCCTTGCAAGAAAGGTCGAGAGCGAGTTGGGATAAGAAATGGTTTAACCAGCTTCCAAAAGAGAACAAAATGACAAAGGACTTCATCAATTATATAAAGGAACTTATCGAGCGTAAGGACTCGGTGCTGCTGCAGGAGAAGATATCAAAGCTTCACCCCGCCGACATTGCCGAGATATGCACCGAACTCGACATTGAGGAGGCACGCTTCCTCTATCGTCAGCTCGATAACGAGAAGGCTGCCGACGCACTCATCGAAATGGACGAGGACGAGCGTAACGAGCTGCTCGAGGAGCTCCCCTCCGAGGCTATTGCGAAGCGTTTCGTGAACTACATGGATACCGACGACGCCGTCGAGATTATCCGTGACCTTGACGAAGACAAGCAGGAAGAGGTGCTTCTGCACATCAAGGACATTGAGCAGGCCGGCGACATCGTAGACCTTTTGCAGTACGACGAGGACACGGCCGGCGGTCTTATGAGTACCGAGATGGTTGTCGTGAACGAGAACTGGAGCATGCCCGAGTGCCTTAAGGAGATGCGCCGCCAAGCCGAAGAGCTCGATGACATCTACTACGTATACGTGGTCGATGACGACGAGCGTCTTTGCGGTCTTTTCCCGCTGACAAAGATGATAACAAGCCCGTCGGTGTCAAAGGTGAAGCATGTGATGAACACCAAGGTGGTGAGCGTAGATGTGGACACCCCTATCGACGAGGTTACGCTGCTCATTGAGAAGTACAACCTTGTGGCTATTCCCGTCGTGGACAAGATAAACCGCCTTGTAGGCCAAATCACCGTCGATGACGTCATGGATGAGGTTCGTGAACAGAACGAGCACGACCAGCAGCTTACTGCCGGTCTTACCCAGGATGTCGAGACAAGCGACAGTGTCTTCGTGCAGACAAAGGCACGCCTGCCCTGGCTCATAATAGGCATGATAGGAGGCATCGGCTCGTCGTTGCTGCTCAACTGCTTCGACGCTACATTGGGCTCGCATCCCGAAATGGCGCTCTTCATTCCTCTGCTTGCGGGCATGGGAGGTAATGTGGGCACGCAGTCCTCGGCGATTGCCGTGCAGGGCCTTGCCAACAATTCGCTCAGCTCGCAGCATATGTTCCGTCATATACTTAAGGAGATGGTGGTGGCGTTCATCAACGCCATGATACTGTCGCTCATGGTATATGTGTATAACTTCCTGGTGTACGGGGCTTTGGATATGGTGACGCTTGCCGTGCCGCTGAGTCTCTTCGTGGTCGTGCTTTTCGCTTCGGGCTTCGGAACTCTCATACCAATGGTGCTTGAGCGCATGGACATCAACCCGGCTGTAGCGACAGGACCCTTCATTCAAATTATTAACGACATCAGCGGCATGACATTCTATATGATAATATCTATGGCATTGACGCAGCTTATGGGCTAAAGATACTATGAAATTGCTTGATACCTTAAGAATACTATCCGTGGCGTTCTTTTCGGCTGTAACGCTGAGCTGCGCTACCGCACAAGTAAGTGACTTCGAAAAGTGGGCAAAGTCGCCCTCGGGCAATCTTGGCGAGCAACGCTTCGCAAAAGCGGCTCTC
Organism: Bacteroidaceae bacterium; assembly: GCA_017462065.1. Classification (GTDB taxonomy): domain Bacteria; phylum Bacteroidota; class Bacteroidia; order Bacteroidales; family Bacteroidaceae; genus HGM04593. Next base: position 3,414 of record JAFTRV010000031.1, on the reverse strand, counting down.
AGCAAGGAAGAGGCGCACGAGGCTTCGTTTATCGTGGACTCGCTATGGATGAACAGCGTCGCAAAGCGTCTCGGACGCGGCTGGAAGGACATGACTATAGCCAACGACTCGCTGCAGCTGCTCTGCGCATGCCGTACATTCGGTGGCTTCCCGAGAGACGGCCGCAGCCTTTATATCTCATTGCATGGCGGCGGCGAGTGCGCTAAGGAGATAAATGACGGCCAATGGGCCAACCAGGTCTATCTCTACGAGCCTGCCGAGGGCGTATATATAGCTCCGAGAGCGCCGTGGAATACTTCCGACCTGTGGCATCGCAAAGGCCTTGACTCATTGCTCGAGGAGCTTATTCAGGCATGCGTGGTGTTCGAGGGGGTGAACCCTAACAAGGTCTATCTGCTCGGCTATTCGGCGGGCGGTGACGGCGTGTGGCGCATGGCTCCACGCATGGCCGACAAATGGGCTGCCGCATCAATGATGGCGGGCCACCCCGGCGAGGCGTCGCAGGTGAACCTGCTCAATCTGCCGTTCATGATATGGATGGGAGAGAACGACAGCGCCTATAACCGTAATATCCTTGCCAAAGAGAAAGGCGAGGCGCTGGACTCGCTGAGCGCCGCCAATGAAGGCAAGTACATACATAGCACGAATATCCTAAAGAATAAGGGACACTGGATGGACGGCGAGGACGGCGTTGCTCTCGGCTGGATGGCGCAGTACCGCCGTAACCCCTATCCCAAGAGGGTGGTGTGGAGGCAGGAGGCCGTGACGCGCGAGTGTTTCTATTGGCTTGAGGCTCCTGCCGACGAGCTTGCTCACGGAAAGAGTGTCGTAGCCGAGATTAACGGCAATACTATCAATATCGAGCATTGCGATTACAGCACGCTGACGATATATCTCAACGATGCGCTTGTCAATCTCGACGAGAAGGTCGTAGTTCTTTATAAAGGCAAGAAAATAGCCTCCAAGCGTCTGAAATGCACTGTCGCCAACATGCACGAGTCGCTCAACAGACGCAACGACCGCAGTTTCGCATTCCCGGCAGTGATGAAGGTGATGTTTGACGATTAACGATTAACGATTAACGATTAACGATTAGCGATTAACGTTTAACGTTTAACGATGAGTGATTGGCGAGGAGCTGTTGTTGTACTTTTTTGCCCAATTATCTTTTTTATTTTTAGCATTTTTAAAAATAAACCTTATATTTGCACTGAAAGACTGCTATGTGCTGTCGTTCGGGGCTTTTTCGCCATTGACGGAAAGGCTGTGTTTTTATGACTAACTATAAAATTTGTACAGATGAGCGAAAGTGTTAAATCGAATGAGCAACTCGAAGAGTTGAACATTGCGAGTACTCCTGATGAGGCTGTAGATGCCGCTACGACTGAGTTAATTGAGCAGAACAGCATTGAAGAGGAGGCTCCGCAAGTGCAGGAAGAACAGGAAACGAAGCCTGAGGTAGCTGACAATGACTCAAAGCCGGCAACACGTCAGGGTATTATTGAGCGTCTGAAGGCAATAGCCGACAGCGACGAGGCGCTCACCTGCAAGAGTGAAATAGAGTCGTTGAAGGTGCAGTTCTACCGTCTGCGTACGGCGGAAATTGAGCTTGCGCACAAGGAGTTCCTTGCTCAGGGCGGTGAGGCCGACCTCTTCATCCCGGCGACAGACGAGCTCGAAGAGCCTTTCAAGGCATGCATGAGCCAAATCAAGGCTAAACGCAACGAGTGGCTTGCAGCGCAGGAAGAGGAGATGAAGGCCAACTACGAGACAAAGATGATGCTGCTCGAACAACTGCAGTCTTTTGTCGAAAAAGCGAGCCAGGGTAACCCTGAAGTGACAGAGTTCAAGGCTTTGCAGGCACGTTGGAAAGAGATTAGGAATGTTCCTCAGGACAAGGTGGCTTCTCTATGGAAGCAGTACCAGCTGCTTGTGGAGCAGTTCTACGACGTGCTTAAGATAAACAACGAGTTCCGTGAATATGACTTCAAGAAGAACCTTGAGATAAAGACAAAGCTTTGCGAGGCTGCCGAGGCTCTTGAGAACGAAGAGGATGTGATTTCGGCGTTCCGTCAGCTGCAGCAGCTGCATAATGAGTATCGTGAGACCGGTCCTGTCGCTCCCGAACTGCGTGAAGAGGTGTGGAACCGCTTCAAGAACGCTTCGACAAGCGTGAACCGCCGTCATCAGGAGCATTTCGAAGCAAAGAAAGAGAAAGAAAAGGAGAATCTTGACAAGAAGACCGCCATCTGCGAAGAGATTGAGGGCATCGATTGCAAGTCTATGTCAGGCTATCAGGCATGGAACGATGCTACACAGCGTGTACTTGAACTTCAGGCACAATGGAAAGAGATTGGCTTCGCTCCGCAAAAGATGAATCTTAAGGTGTTCGAGCGTTTCCGTGCGGCATGCGACGAATTCTTCAAGCAAAAGAGCGAGTTCTTCAAGGAGACAAAGAGCGTTCTTGCCAATAATCTTGAGCGTAAAAAGGCTCTCTGCGAGGCTGCTGAGCAGCTTAAGGACAGCGAGGAGTGGAAAGCGACTGCCGACAAGCTCGCAAAGCTGCAGAAGGAGTGGAAGGAGATTGGCCCCGTGGCGCACAAGCACTCCGAGGTCCTTTGGAAACGCTTTGTAGGCGCTTGTGACGCATTCTTTGAACGCCGCAATGCGGCTACCTCTTCTCAGCGAAGCATAGAGCAGGAGAATCTGAGGAAAAAACGCGAGGTGATAGACAGGATAAAGGCTATCGACAGCTCATTGCCTGCCGACGAGCAGACAAGGCAGGTCGCAGCTCTCGCTCAGGAGTGGAACAGCATAGGCTTTGTTCCGTTCAAGGAGAAGGACAATATTTATAAGGAGTACAAGCAGGCTACGAACGCAATATATGAGGCTCTGCACGTCAATGCCAACGAACGCAAGCTCGCCAACTTCCGCAATAATATCGGCAAGGGCGGCAACAGCCTGCAACGTGAGCGTGACCACCTCATTCGCCAGTACGAGGCTATGAAGAACGAAATAGCCACCTATGAGAACAATATCGGCTTCCTAAGCGTGTCGAACAAGAAGGGCGCAAGCCTTGTGGACGTGATGATGCAGAAGGTTAGCAAGCTAAAACAGGATGCTGAGGTCATTCTAAAGAAAATTCATCTTGTTGAGGATGAGATAGAGAAAAGCAAGTAAGAATATTCTGTTATAAAACAGTGTGCCGCACCTACTTCGGTGCGGCACACTGTTTTATATAAGCCGGCAATTGAGCTCGCATATAAAGTGGCTCACCTGCAAAGTCTAGGGGACTAAGCAACTTTTTGGTTAAAACAAAAACCTCGCTGTCGCTTGTCTTATATTCTATCGCAGTCCTCAACCTTAAACTGTGGGTTGTTGCTATACGCAGTTCTTTCTCTCATTACTTTTTCT
>JAFTRV010000030.1 GCA_017462065.1 Bacteroidaceae bacterium | reverse complement strand
CACAGACGTAGTTTGTGCCGCACGGGTTGCGAATAGGCGGTGTTGCCAACAAAAAGGCTGCCGTGACTAATTTTTAGATAAAATGCTCACGCTCGGCAAAGTAAATGAATTTCCTTTGCACTCACTTAATCGCATTTTTCCGTGTGACGGGCGTTTTTTGATTACTTTTTCACGAGAGAAAAAGTAATGAGAGAAAGAACTGCGTATAGCAACAACCCGCAGCTTAAGGTTGAGGACTGCGATAGAATATAAGACGAGCGACAACAATGGACAAAACAGCTATTAAGAATAAGAACAGTAAGCAAGCAAACGCTGTTTTTGAGATGCACTGCCTGCGGCGAAACTGCTTTCGCTTGCTGTAAAAGCCAAGTTTACTTGAACCTGAATTCAAACCTTGACGAGACAATGCCGTTCTCTTTCGTCACTTGCGCAAGGTAATGGTCGGGGGCAATCTCTTTTATGCCGTATGACAGCAGTTCCGTCGCACTGCCCTCCTGCATGTAGGCGATGTTGATATCGGTAATGTCGTGCGTGTTCATGTACTCTATCGGCAAGGCGTCGAGTATATGGTCGATGTAACGTATGCTGTTCATGTGGCCGTTCACATCGATGTCGCTGTAGTGCGGGCGACGCTGAAAGGTCACCTCCTCGACAGGCGTGCGGTTTATCGACGGCACACGACGCAGGGCAAGGGGCTCGTCGGGCAGCAGGCAGCCGCTCATGGCAACGCCGATGTCGCCGTTGAGGTCCACCGCCGAGCGTGTCTTTAGGTCAATCATGGCGAATGTGGTTATCATCGACACCACTTCGTTGCCCTTTTCATCGACCATGCGCACGCAACGGTCGGTAAAGCCATGATAGAGGTTCTTTATCCAGGTGTCGATGTAAAGCTTCTCTCCTTCGTGGGGCACACGCTCTATGTGCACGCCCATGCGCGCTATGACCCAGCCGAGCGACGACGTGGCGCCGAAGCCGCGGGTAGCGGCATGGCGGTAGGCGAAATTGAGCATGCAGCTGCAGATGTTCGAAGGACGCATGCGTCCTTTGCTGTCGGCAAGGAACGTTTCGGCATAAAAGGGGAAACGGTCTATATTCGGGTTTGTTTCCATATCGCTTTATAGTTTTAACAGAGAGGCTCAGCAACAACATCTTTTATGCGAATTCGCTTAGCTCGACCCAGCGGTCGGTCTTTTCGTCGATGAGCCGCATCACCTCCTGTATACGCTGCGACTTCGCCAGCAGGGTGCTGTTGTCGAGCGTTCCGCTGCTCATCTCCTGCTCAAGCAGGGCTTTTTCCTCTTCCAACGCCATTATTTCGGGCTCGAGGCTCTCGTACTCCCTACGTTCCTTGAACGTGAGCTTGCGTTTCGTCTCGGTGCGGTAGCTCTGCCTGGGCTGCTGCTGTTTCTCAGCCGCCTGCCTGGCCGCAGCCCTCTCCTCTTCACGCCAGTCACGGTAGTCGGTATAATTGCCCGGGAAATCCTTTATATCGCCGTCGCCGTTGAAGACAAAGACGTGGTCCACCACCTTGTCCATGAAATAACGGTCGTGGCTCACGACAATAACGCACCCCTTGAAGTCGCGCAGGTACTCTTCGAGTATCTGCAGCGTCTCGATGTCGAGGTCGTTGGTGGGCTCGTCGAGGACAAGGAAGTTGGGGTTGGACATAAGCACCGTGCAAAGGTAGAGACGGCGTTTCTCGCCGCCGCTCAGCTTATACACGTAGTTGTACTGCTTTTCGGGGTTGAAGAGGAAGTGCTGCAGGAACTGCGACGCTGTGAGCGTCTTGCCGCCGACAGGTATCACCTCGGCGATTGCCTTCACCACATCTATGACCTTCATCTGCTCGTTGAACGAGAGGCCGTCCTGGCTGTAGTAGCCCCACTTGACCGTCTCGCCGACCTCTATTACGCCACTGTCGGGTGCGACCTTTCCAAGCAGCATCTTTATGAACGTGGACTTGCCTGTTCCGTTGTTGCCCACAATGCCGAGCTTCTCGTAACGGGCGAAGGTATAGTAGAACTCTTTTGCTATCACTTTGCTGCCGAAGGCTTTTGAGAGAGCCTTCATGACAAAGATTTTGTTTCCTATGTACTGCGACTTTATCTCAAGCGATATCTTGCTGTCGTCACGCATGGCAGCCGCCTTCTCTTCGAGTTTGTAAAATGCGTCGATGCGGTATCGGGCCTTGTGGGCACGTGCCTGTGGCTGACGACGCATCCATTCGAGTTCGGTACGCAGCAGGTTGCGGGCTCTTGCCGTCTCGGCAGCGAGGTTCTGCAGGCGCTCCTCACGCTTCTGCAGGAAATAGCTGTAATTGCCCTTGTAACGATAGACCTTCTTGTCGTCAATCTCTATTATCTCGTTGCAGACATTGTCGAGGAAGTAACGGTCGTGCGTCACCATGAGCAGGCTGCCGCTTATTCTTGAGAGATACTCTTCGAGCCACTCTACCATTTCAATGTCGAGGTGGTTGGTGGGCTCGTCAAGGATGATTAGGTCGGGCTGCTCGACAAGCACCGACGCCAGGGCAAGGCGTTTCTTCTGCCCGCCCGACAGTTCCTTGACAGGCTGGGCGAAATTGTTGAGCTTCAGTTTCGACAGCACCTGCTTCGCACGGGTCTCATAGTCCCATGCCTCAAGGCGGTCCATCTCTTCCATAAGGTGCTGCAGCTCGGCAGAGCCGCTCTCGAGCGCCCTCTCGTAGCGGGCTATGACGCTTGCCATCGCACTATTGCGTTGCAGGCACGCCTCGATGACTGTCAGCGTCGCCTCGAATTCGGGTTCCTGCTCAAGATAGCCCATACGCACGCCACCGCGCAGAGTGACTTTGCCACTGTCGAGGCTCTCTTTGCCTGCAATCATCTTGAGCATGGTGCTCTTGCCCTTTCCGTTGCACGCCACAAGGCCTATGCACTGCCGCTCCTCGACAGCGAAGGATATGTCGCTGAAAAGCTCAAGGTCGCCGAACGACTTAGAGATGTTCTCTACTTGCAGGTCTATAGCCATAATTGTATGATATGCTGTTAAAGAAGCGTTACCGTCTCTACGTCGATGTGCCTGTTAAGGAACAGCGACGCCTGGTTACCGAACTTGCCGTCGGCCTCGGTGGTGCAGAAGCGTGTGGCGCCTCCTTTGGTGCAGAGGGCGTCCATCTCGGGGTGACGGCGAAGATAATCCTCGAGCGAAGAGGCTACCGCCGCGCCTTGCGTAAGCACGCTGACCCCTGAGGGGACATATTTCTTTATCTTGTCGATAAGTATCGGATAGTGGGTGCAGCCGAGAATGATTGTGTCTATCTCCTTGTCACGAGCGAGCAGGTTGTCGATATGACGCTTCACGAAGTAGTCGGCGCCATCGCTCGCAAACTCGTTCGTCTCGACCAGCGGCACCCATATCGGGCATGCCTCGCCCGTCACCACGATGTCGGGGAAGAGCTTGCGTATCTCCAGAGGATAGGACAAGGACTTTATTGTTCCCTCGGTAGCAAGCACGCCCACGTGACGGCTTTTTGTCTTCGAGCCGATATTCTCTACCGTGGGGCGTATTATTCCAAGCACGCGACGCCCGGGGTCGAGCAAGGGAAGGTCGAGCTGCTGAATGGAACGCAGGGCCTTTGCCGATGCCGTGTTGCATGCGAGAATAACAAGCCGGCACCCCTGAGCGAAGAGGTAACGCACCGCCTCTCGGGTGAACTCGTACACCACGTCGAACGAGCGTGTTCCGTAGGGGGTACGGGCATTGTCGCCAAGATAGAGATAGTCGTACTGCGGCAGCAGGCTCTTTATCTCGTCGTATATTGTAAGGCCGCCGTAACCCGAGTCAAAGATTCCTATCGGCCCCGCCTCCTTAGAGAGCTTTATCGTTTCCTGCATTTCACTTCTTGTTTATGGTGTCGAAGTATTCGCTTTTATCATTGCCATAGCCCGTCACGGGAATTGTGTCGGTAGCCACAACCGCTTTCTTTACAGCGACGTGCGTTGCAGTGTCCGTGGCGGTGAACGTTCCGCCCTGAGCCGCCGGCGAGGCGACGTCTGCGGCCGTATCCTCGGCACACTCGGGAAAGTTCTTCAAAGGGAGCTCGGGAAAGAGTATGGCCGAGATAAGGTCGGACGTTATGTCCTGCCCGAATTCGGGATTTATATGCTTATAGACCTTTTCATCGATATCTATGGCGTGCGTGAGAGAATACTCGCGGCACACCCTGCTCAATGCCGAGTCTACAGCCTCGTAGCTTGGCCCGCAGAGCGAGTCTTTCGCATGCCTGAGCCACTGCTTTAGCTGGTCACGGAAGACGACGCTGTTGTCTATCATCTGCTGAAGCTCTTTCTGACGCTTGCGCAGGATAGGCTCGGGAAAATCTCTTTGCCCGTCAAGGAACGCTACATAAAAACGTGTCAGTTCAAGCTCGTTGCGTTCAATCTCTTTGACGCAACGCTGCCTCAGTTGGCTGTAGTTCGCTATCGCCTCCTTGTACTGCGGCAGGGAGTCAAGCACCTCGGAACAGCTGAAATAGCCGAACTTGCTCTGCGCCATTAACGCAAGAGGCGACATGAGAAGCAGAAACAGGAATTTACGCATAATATACCTTATATTATATAAAGAGAGGGGGACACACTCATCCCCCGCCCGAGTATCAATGTTGATTTACTTGCTCTGCGGCTGAGGCAATGCAGGCACGGCGTTAGCCGGGATGCCGAGCTTGGCTCTTACCTTCATTGTAACATCCTCACAGAGGTTCTTGTTGATGAAAGGAATGCCGCCGGAGAGGTCGAACACACATACGAAGCCGCCTTCGGCGCCTACAACGTCGAGAGCGTCACGCAGAGTCTTCTGAATAGCAATCATCTTCTCCTGCTCGGCCTGCTGCAGGTTAGTGGTAACCTCCTGGCTGTACTGGCGAAGACGCTCGTCGAGCTGCATAAGCTCCTCGTAACGGCGTTTGAGGATATTCTCGGGAGCTGAGTCCTGCTGCAATTTCTCGAATTCCGTACCCTTCTTCTCGAGTTCGGTACGCATGCTGTTGAACTCGTCGGTATACATCTTCTCGAGGTCCTGGAGTTCCTTCTGAGCCTTCTCGAATTCAGGCATTACCTGGATGATTTCGGCTGAGTTTACATAACCGAACTTCTGCTGAGCGAACATGCCTGCGGGTATGGCAAGCATAAGTAGAACTAAAAACTTTTTCATCTTGAACATTATTTAATATTAAACATTATTATCAATTGTAGCCGAGCTTTGTCAGCACGTCGCTGCTTATGTCTATCGACGGGGCCGAGTATATGATGCTGCCCGCCGAAGAGCGGTCAATCACCATTGTGTATTTCTTCAGCTCGCATATCTCCTTGACGGCATTGTATATCTCTTCTTGGATAGGCGCCATTAGGCTCTCACGCTTCTTATACAGCTCGCCTGTAGGGCCGAAGTAGGTACGCTTCAGCTCGCTCGCCTCCTTTTCGGCTGCAAGGATAGCATCCTCACGCTCGGCACGCTGCTCGTCGGAGAGAAACGCCGACTCGCTCTGATACTGCTTATAGAGGTTCTCCGCCTTTTGGACAAGCTCCTCTATTTCGCCCTGCCAACGCTTTGACTGCTGGTTGAGCTGCTCGTTGGCACGCTCGTAGGCGGGTATGTTCTTAAGGATATACTCCATGTCCACTGTCACATATTTCTGCGCATAAAGGCCTGTGCTGAAACAAGCCAACGCTATAATCAAAAGTATCTTTCTCATATCCTCTCTTTTTAGAATTCCTGTCCGAGTATAAAGTGGAAGTGGCTTCCTCCGTACTGCGAAGAGCCGAACACATTGTCGAAGCCGTACGCCCAGTCGATACCTATGAGACCTATCATCTGCAGGAAGACACGCACGCCAACGCCGGCGCTTCGCTTGAGGTCGAAGAGGTTGAACTTGGTAGCGTCGGTCCATGCATTACCGCCCTCGATGAAGGCAAGGCCGTAAATTGTCGTAGAGCTTTGCATCAGGAAGGGGAAACGCAGCTCAAGGCCAAGACGGGCGTATGCGTAGCCCTCGTAGCCGTACGGCGTCAAGCTTCCGTTCTCATAGCCTCGCAGGGCTATCATGTCGGTAGCGTAGTTGTAAGAGTAGCCGCTCATGCCGTCACCGCCCACGTAGAATGTCTCGAACGGCGACTTCTTGTATTTGTTGTAGCTGCCGAGAATACCGAAGTCGGCACGTGTCATAAGCACAAGATTGTACTTGCCCGGAGTGAGCGAGGTATATGTCCTGCTGCGGAACTTTATCTTGTAGTACTCTATCCATTTATGCTTCTCGCGCAGCTCGCGGGTATATGTGGGGCTGTTCGGGTTGTTCGCCATGCTCTTGTAGTCCTTGCCGTCCCATGCCGAGTAAGGCGGCGTTATCGAGGTCACCAACGAGAAGTCGGAGCCCGAACGGGGGAAGAACGGATGGTCTACCGTGTTGCGTCCCAGCGACAACGTGAAGTTGATGTTGTTGCAGTTACCGTTGGCAATGATGAAGTACTGCCAATCCTTGAGCGAGTACATCTGATAGTTCAGCTCGGCAGAGAGCGTGAAGTTATCGTCGGGCCAACGCAGGCGGCGTCCCCAGCCTATTGACACGCCGTACATCTTTATGTGCTTGTCGGGGTCGTAGTACGAAGAGACGTTGTTATAGCCGTAACCGTAGCCGTTGTAGTTTCCGTAGCCGTAAAGGTAGTTGGCATAGTTGTTGTAGTACGCCGAGTTGTAGTAGCTGTCGGCAACGTCGGTCTGCATTGAGAAGAACGCCGATACCGAGAATGAGTTCGGGCGCTTGCGGCCGAGCCAGGGGTCGAAGAACGAGATGTTGTACGACTGATAGTAGCGGCCGTTCGTCTGCGCGCTGATAGAGAGCGTCTGTCCGTCGCCCTGAGGTATGATACCACGACGAAGGGCGCTCTTTCTGAAGATATTACGTATAGAGAAGTTGGTAAACTTCAGCGACAGCTTACCGATGACGCCTGTCTGTCCCCAACCTGCGGACAGCTCTATCTGGTCGCTGCTCTTTGTCTCGAGCTTCCAGTTCATGTCTACCGTTCCGTTCTCGGGGTTCGGCGTTACTCCCGGGTCAATCTTCTCTGGGTCGAAGTGGCCCATGTTCGCAATGGCACGGTACGAACGCTCAAGAGCGTCCATCGAGAAGAGGCTGCCGGGCAGGGTGTAAAGCTCACGGCGGACGACCTCTTCGTAGAGGCGGTCGTTACCGCTGATGTTCACACGGCCGATGGTGGCCTGAACGCCCTCGACCATGCGAAGCTCGAGGTCTACCGAGTCGTTGTCTATTCGTGCCTCTGTGGGTATGACGTTGAAGAAGACATAGCCCTCGTTATAGTATAGGTTCTTAACAGCGTCCTCGTCAAGGAAAAGACGTTTTTCGAGTTCGTTCTGGTTGTATACGTCGCCGGCCTTCATTCTAAGCACGTAGTCGAGCCACGATGTAGAGAAGACGCTGTTGCCCACCCACTTTATGCTTCTGATATGATACTTGGCGCCCTCGTCCACGGTTATGTATATATCGACGCTCTTGTCGTTGAACGGCACTACGCTGTCCTTGACGATGCGGGCGTCACGGTAGCCATGCTCGTTGTAGAGCGAAATTATCTTGTCCTTGTCCTCGCCGTAACGCTCCAACGTGAATTTCTTGGGGCGGAAAATTGTATAGAAGAGGTTGTCGAAGCGTGTCTTCTCACGGGTCTTCATCGCATATTTCACCTTTTTCGCAGGCAGCTGCGACGCACCCTGAATGTATATGCGGTTTATCTTGACCTTCTCTTTCTTGTCTACATTGACATCGACGATGACCTTGCCGTCGGCTGTCACGTCGGGACGCTGCTCGACCTTGATTTCGGCATTCTTGTAGCCTTTGTCGTTGAAGTAGTCCTTGATTATCTTCGTCGCGCGGGCCACGATGTCGGGAGTTATCTGATTGCCCTTGATGATGCCAATCTTTAGCTCGAGGTCCTCACGCTCCGACTTTCGTATGCCGTTGAAGTTCAGCTTTGACACACGGGGCCTCTGCTTCAGCGATATGCCGATGTATATCTTGTTGCCCACGATGCTGTCGGCGGCGATGCTGACGTCCTCGAAAAGGCCATGCTTCCAGAAACGCTTCACGGCAGCCGTAACCTCGTCGCCCGGCACAGAAATGATGTCGCCCACAGAGAGGCCCGACAAGCCTATCACGATTGCCGGCTCAAGATTGTCCACCCCATAAAGGTTTATTCCGCCAATCTCATACTTGTGCGCCGTGTTCGTGTATAAGATTGTCGGTTTCACGATTGTCTCCTGCGCCGTAGTTCTCGCCACGCACAGCAGGAGCAGAAGAATCGCCGGTACTCTTAGAAATGAAATATATCTCATTTTATTCTGTTTTTTCGTCTTTGGTCACCTGCTCGCCCGTCAAGCCATACCTGCGCTGACGCTTCTGGTATTCATACACAGCCTTGTAAAGCTCCTCTTTGTCGAAGTCGGGCCAAAGGACTTCGGTAAAGTAAAATTCGGAATAGGCTGCCTGCCATAGCAGGAAGTTGCTCAGACGCTGCTCTTTTCCTGTACGGATAAGCAGGTCCGGGTCGGGCATGAAGCATGTTGTAAGTTCGTTTGAAATCATCTTCTCGTCGATATCGCCAAGAGCGACCTCGCCGTTCTTGGCCTTCGCCGCTATCTTGCGTACAGCCTCGGTTATCTCCCACTTTGCCGAGTAGCTGAGCGCAAGCACGAGCGACATGCTGTCGTTGCCTGCCGTACGCTCCACGCAGGCATTGAGGCGGTCGCGCACGTTGTCGGGCAGCTTGCTCATATCGCCGATTATCTTGAAGCTGACATTGTTCTTTACAAAAATCTCCTCCTCGACCGACTCGAACAGCAAAGCCATGAGAGCGGCAACCTCGGCTATCGGACGGTTCCAGTTCTCGGTTGAGAACGTGTAGAGGGTCAGATACCTGACGCCCAGCTTCAGGGCATGCTCCACAAGCTTGCGGACCGTTGCCGCGCCTGCCTGATGACCCTGGGAACGGTCCAGGCCGCGTTGCTTTGCCCAACGGCCATTGCCGTCCATGATTATCGCAATGTGCTGAGGAATGTTATTTTTGTCTATCTGTTCAATGTAGCTCATATATTCGTTATTCTAATGTTTTCTAATTGTTGCATTTTCTGTATTTCGGCGACAGGTCGTATGTCACGAATATCGACAGGAACGAATAGCTGTCCTTGTTCTTCAGCCACCCGCTCTTAATGCCGTAAGGGTCGTCAAGGATAGGCGCCGTCTTGTCGGTAACATCGAGCTTGTCGGTATGCGTGAAGCGGAACGAAAGCTCGCAGCCTATGTTCAGCCTCGGTATCACTTTGTATTTCACGCCCAAGCCTACAGGCAAATTGCCCGAAACGACATGCCGGGCGGGCTTGGGCGCATAGGTGACTCCCAAGCCTGCGAAGATGTACGGCACAACCCTGTGGGTGCTTTTATAGCCTTTTCCGTCGCCATAGGCAAGGAAGTTGTATTCAAACTGCGCGCCGAGCTCGTACAGCACACGCTTGAACGAGGCGTCGCCGCCCGGATAGCGGTTGTCAAAGTCGGCAGTAGAGCCCGAAATGCCCGCTACCGCAAAATTGGTCTTTACGGCCATGCGGGGGTTGATATTGTAGCGCCACAGCAGACCGCCCATAGCGTTTATGTTCTTCATCGGGATATGGTAGTTGGCGTCGCCGTAATAGCTGCTGCAGCCAACCATGCCGCCAAGCTCATAGCGGTATTCAAGGCCGTCGGCACGCACAGCGCCTGCAAGGCACAGCATGACCGCCCCCAAGAATATGCCACGTACCCGACTACCCTTTGCCATAATTACTTGTTAAAGCCCAAACGGTTAATAATACCTTTCAATGCGACCGCCTTTTCGCCTGAGGTCACTATCCACATGAAGTTCCTTGAATCGACCGCTGCCGCAAACTTGCCGTCATAGCCCTTAAGGCTTTCGGGCAGCAGCTGATAGAAGCCCTCGTACGCCTTCCACACGATTCCGTTGTCCTTTGAGATGTAGAACGAGCTGAACGCCTCGACATCGGCGCCGCTCACCTTTCCGCTGCCGCCTATCGCATAAAGGAAGCCCCCGTAACGCATAACGGCAAGTCCCTTAAGGGCGGGACAGGGATAGGGATTTTCCACGTTGTCATATTTCGCCCAGCCGTTTTCGGTAGAGAGCTTGCTCCACACATAAGGCTTGCCGTCCATCGCCGGGGTGTCGTAACCGACAAGCATATAACGCACAATGTCCTTGTTGTGGCTCAATGGATATGAGGCCGTAGATATTCCGTAAAGAGGGAAATGCTCGGGCAAAGTCCCTGCCGGCTCAAGCGCAACGCCGTCGGCAGTGGTATAAAGAGCGTCGCTGCCGGCAAGCCACATGCGGCTGTCAGAAGCACCGACGACAGCAATAAGGTCGCTGCCGCTTGCGGCAACGCTCCAGGTCATAGCGTCGGAAGATTTGTATAGATTGCCGTCGGCCACAGCATAAAGCTCGCCGCCGAATTCCGCTATCGCCGAGAAGTTCGCCGTGAGCGGCAACCCCGTGACATCGTACTTTTCCCACGCCACATCGCCCGTAACAGGAGCGACAGCTACAATGAGCTTGCCCTCCGTTGTTCCGAAGAGATGCATGCCGCCATTGAACTCGATAGCCTTGAGAGCAGTTACTCCCGCAAGCCTCTCGACATTGTTCCACACCATAAGCTCGGGTTCGACCTTATGGGCGTTAATCGACACTGTATAGTATTTCGAGTAGTTGCCGTCCAATGAGGTTATCTGGAACTTGCGGGGAGAGGTGAAGTCTATCGAGTCGGTAGCCTTGAAGTATTCGTACGTGCCGAGAGCGTCGTCGTACATTCTCGCGACACCCTCGACCGACATGTTCATCACAATTTTCGTGAGGTTGGTGGCATAGGGCAGCGAGTCGGCGTTGTATATTTCGCCTGTAGCCTGGTTTATCGTAAACGGATAGCCCTTCATGCTTATGGTCTTGGTAACCGTCGTGTCCTTGCCTTCGGCATTGAACGCAGGGTATTTTGATTTTATATCATCGACGCCGAAAGACTTTATGTAAGCATACGGGCTATTGGCAGATTCGTCATCATTGGAGCATGACGAGAAAACCGAAACAATGGATAAAACCGCCAAAAATATTGCGAAACTGTTTTTCATTCTTTTGCAACTTATATTCAAATAGCAAAATTAGCAACAATTTTCGGTTTACGCACCATTTCGCGCGTAAATTATAATATTTTAAAACTATTTATGGGCTTTTTCACTTTGCGTAGAGGGCAATCTCGTTGCCGCCGCAGACTGTTTTTTCCGAAAGCAGAGATTCGGGCACCACGGGAGCAGCCACGCCGCCGCCGGCAAGCATCGAGGGGTTTCTCTCTACCCGGGCCCGGTCCCAAAGAGCCGATTCGATAAAAGAACGCAAAAGGCAAGCGCCGCCCTCGACGAGCAGGCTGTTCACCCTGAGCGAATAAAGGTGAGAGAGTATCTGCGGAATTACGTTCTCCGAGAAGTCAAGCTCCACTTGTTTAATATTTTTACCAAACTTACCATTCACGGCATTGGATGTATACACTATTGTCGGAGCCGTGCCGTCGAAGAGGTTGAGACCGGCGGGCAGCGTGCCGAAGCGGTCTATGACAAGACGCAAAGGAGAACGGCCCGCCCATAGCCGCACGTTCAACGAAGGATTGTCGAGCAGAGCCGTGCGTGTACCTACAAGAATGGCGTCGTGCATCGCACGCAGCTTATGCACCGCCACCTGAGACACCGGCGTTGATATTTTCAATGGAGCGCCCTCGACGCCTGTGCCAATGAAGCCGTCGGCCGTTTCGGCCCATTTCAGCGTAACGAAAGGACGTTGCCGTTCGTGATATGTGAAGAAAGGACGATTCAGACGAAGTGATTGTTCCTGAAGCACCCCCACGACGACCTCTATCCCGGCATCTCTCATTCGTGATATTCCGCTGCCGTTCACGCGCTTGTTGCTGTCGGTAACGCCTATCACTACACGGCGTATGCCGCACTCGATGATGAGGTCGCAGCATGGCGGTGTCTTGCCGTAATGCGAGCAAGGCTCAAGAGTGACATATATTGTCGATTGAGGCAACAGACGCCTGTCCGCCTCCTTCACCGACCTGACCGCATTGACCTCGGCATGCGGCTCGCCCGCCTTTATGTGATACCCCTCGCCTATTATACGGCCGTCGCAGACAATGACCGCGCCCACGGCAGGGTTAGGCGACGTGCCGCCCATAGCACAGCGTGCGAGCTGAACACAGCGGCTCATGAAGATTTCGTCAATAGAGGTCATTGTAAATACTTTTTACCAAAAAGAGGGGTAATTCACGCTTCGTTTGCACGAAGATACAAAAAAGGGGAAACTATTCAAAACAGAAATGCTATTTACCGTTCTTCCCACGCCCGAGCCTAACGATTACAATTTCGCTCGGCACGCAGAAACGCACCTTTCGCCTTGACGTTCCTACGCCGTTGGTGGTAATGATTGTGGAGCCCGACGTGGTGACATTCCTGCCGCGCAGGAAACGATTGCCGTAACGGCTGTTCTTGACCGGAGTATATATACCCAAAATGCTCACCTGACCGCCGTGAGTATGCCCGGAGAAGACAATGTCGGCAGTTGTAGAAGAAGTTTCGGCATAGTCGGGCGTATGGCACAATAGAATTGTAAAAGCCTCTTCGGCAACACTTTCCGACGGCTGCACCGCAAGCGAATCGTACACGAAGCTGTCGTATATTCCGGCAATGTATATTGTATCGCCGCCACGGCTGACAGCAGCCACGCTGTCGGCAAGCAGCTGAATGCCGAAGGAGCGCATAGCGCCTGTTATAAGCTGTTCGTTACGCCGTTCGTGGTTGCCGAGAACAGCATAAATGCCATCGGCAGGAGCCACAGCCGAAAGCGAGTCGAAAAGTTCGGGAATATAACGGTTATTCGTGACGTAGTCGCCGCCAAGAAGAAGCATGTCGGGAGCCTCTTTACGCAAACGGCCTACGAGCTTAGCGAGCCTTTTGCGGTTAAACAGGCTCGGATAGTGGATGTCGGAGATGAAAGCGACCTTGTAGCCGTCGAACAGCTGAGGCAACGACTCGTTGTCTACGGAGTAGTTCTTCACACGCCCTACGCCGTTCGGCGACAACGACGCGCAAGACGAGAGCGACATTGCCGCAAAAAGAAGAGCAATACCGGCAAACGACTTTACGAGCCTTTTCATGGCAGAATGTTATTCCTTGTTTATCAGAACCGTAGCATACGCCGTAATACCCTCTTTGCGTCCCTCGAAACCGAGCTTTTCGGTAGTTGTAGCCTTTATCGACAGGCAGTCGGGGTCAATGTCCAGGATTGACGCCATGACCTGCTGCATTGAGGGTATGTGAGGGTTGAGCTTGGGCGCCTGGGCAGCGACTGTGGCATCGATGTTGCCAATAGCGTAGCCCTTTTCCTTTATAAGCTCCGCTGTACGGTGCAGAAGTATCTTGCTGTCGATGTTCAGGAACTCGTCCGAGGTGTCGGGGAACTGATAGCCGATGTCACGCAAGTTGGCGGCGCCAAGCAATGCGTCGCATATGGCATGTATGAGCACATCGGCGTCGGAATGGCCCAACAGCCCCAGCTCGTAAGGAATCTTCACGCCGCCTATCCACAAATCACGGTTTTCGGCGAATTTATGCACATCTATACCAAAGCCGACTCTTATCATAAGCAAAAAGAATTAACGTCTGAAGAGGTCCTTAAGGCCGTCGAGGTCGAACGACAGAGAGAAACGCAATGTCTGGTCGAGCGGGTTGCTCTGCGCCGTTGATATAAGATATGCGGCGTCAAGAGAGAATACGCTCATGCGGAAGCCCGCGCCCAAAGTGGCATAGCTGCGGTTGCCCTTGTACTTGTCCTCGTAATGATAACCGGCACGCACCGAGAATTGTTGATTGTAGCAATACTCGATACCGATACCGCCGTATATCTCCCTGAGTTCCTCGACAGCGCCGCCCGGAGCGTCGGCAAATGACTTGAAGATACCGGAAATTGACGAGACGTCGTTATAGCCCGACTCATCGAGCCAAGACTGGTAGCCCGAGAAGTCGGTACCGTCTACAGGTATATATTCCGGATTTTTCTCCATCTCCTTGATATATTGGCTGTAAGATGGGCGTGTAGGCACCATCAGCTTGTTCAGGTCAAGGCTGAAAGAGAGCGTATTGTAATCGTCTATCGGCATGAGGAACGATGCTCCCAGACGCAAGTTCGTAGGGATGAAATTCTGCGTAGCGCCGCCGTCGTATGATATTTTCGTACCGATGTTAGAGATATTAAGGCCGAGGCCCAACAGGCACTCTCTGTTGCCGGCAAGAAGATACTTGTTGTAATAAAGCGCAATGTCGGCGGCAAAAGCGTTTCCTGCCGACATGTCCTCTTGGTAGTTGTACTGCAGGTCACTGCGTATATAGCGCATGGCTATGGCCGCAGAGAATGTTTCAGAGAGCATACGGGAGTACGCCACGTCAAACGCCATTTCGTATGGCTTAATTGTCATCTCGTTCTCGACGAACACTTCGCCCAAAGAGAAGTATGTCAATGAGGCGCTCACCGCCGAATAGTTGCCTATGCGGTAGAAGCCGGCAAGGTTCACAAGGTCGATGTCGCTTACTATCTGACGAAGCCACGGCGTGTATGACATAGACACGCCCGCACGAGCGATATTAAAAGGATACTTAGCAGGGTTCCAGTACTGAGAATTCGCATCGGGCTCGGTTGCCACGCCGACGTCGCCAAGAGAGCCGGCACGAGCGTCGGGAGCGATAGTCAGCGATGTCACGCCTGTGTATACGGGGTTGAGCTGGTCTTTCTGCGCCCAGAGAGGGAGAGCCGTTAAGACCACAAGAAGAGTCAATAATATCTTGTTTTTTGCCATATCGGGTTGTTTCGGTTTAAAGGAGTTTTATAATGAGACTCCTATATATAACTATTTTTTGCCTTATTTATTGTTTACTACCAATACTTTTAAATTCTTAGGTTCGGAGACTCCGTTGTCGGAGGCAATGTAAGCCCTTGCCACGAACACCCCTGTCGGCAACGGCCTGCCGCCGCTGATTGCGCCGTTCCATGAATAGCGGTACTCCATGCCGTCGCAAACGACATGCTCAGTGTTTTTCCAAAGCATATGCCCCTGAACGCTGAATAGCTCTATCGTAACCTCTATTTCGCTTTGCGGGCGGTTATGCATAATCACGAACTCCGCAGACTCGCCGCAGACAAAAGGCAACGAGGAGGCCTTCAGGCTCAGCACCTCGGGAAGGAGCGACGGCTCAACCTCGAATTCCACCTCCACCGTCGAAGAGTTGTTAAGCAGGTCCCATGCACGCAGCATAAGCGTGTGCTTGCCCTCGCCGAGCCTGTCAAGCGGCAGCATTATCGTTCCGGCTTTATAACTGCCGTTGCGCTGCGTGAAAAGGCTGTTGAGGTTGTAGGTGAACGCAGGGTCGTTGTCTATTATCGCCACGATGTCGTGACCTACGCCCGTTCCTAATGTATTTATTCCGTTTTCATCGAACAATTCCACCCAAAGGCACGGCGTTGAATTGACCTTGTCGCCGCTCTTGAAATCGCTGGTATTAAGGTACAATGCTATTTCGGGGCCCGTGCCGTCATTTTCCATGCCGGGAGCAGTGCCGCCAACCGTAAAGCCGTTGAAATGGCCGTGCGCCATACGCACCGAAGCGGAATCGACAGCAAAGAAGTTCAGCAAGCCTATCGTATCGGCGTAAAGGATATCCATAGGCACCGGCATCTTGATGCTGAAACGGCCGTTCTTTATTGAGTCGCTGCCCGAAAAGAGCGTTTTGTCGTGCGCCGTATACTTGAAGACGCCAAGCCCCGTATTGTCACGTGTGCTAATCTCACGCATGCAATCGAAAAGGCTCGCATGCAGCACGCCTGAAAAGTCGTCCACCAACGTGCTGTCTCTGTTGATAATGCTTCCTTCAACGGTCAATACGCTGCCCGCAGAGACCCGGATATCTTGAGACGCATCGGCGCCATTGAGCTTGTCTACACGTACACGGAATTCAGGGTATTTCAATTTAAGCGCAGGGTCACCCAGCAGAACATACTGCAGCTTGTTCTCGCTCATGTCACGGCCATACTCCACAAGATTGCCTTTTGCTCTGCGCAGCACGTCGCCGAGAGCAAGCATCTCGCCGCTGTTCACGGGCGAGAAGAGCTGTTTCGTGAACTCCACGTTCAATACCGAGTTGTAGCTCTGCAAAACCGTTCGGGTAGTCGTAAGAAGACCGATAGCACCTCCCTTAGGGTTCACCAAAGCCGTTTCGGCAGAAGAGCTCTCGCCCTTATCAAAAGGACCGATGTCGCACGATGCCGTCACCCAGAAAGGCCAGCGTGGAGCGGTAAGCTCTGCCATGTCCGAAGACTTCCATGTCAATTCGTGGGCAAACGTGGTAGCGTTTCCGTGTCCCGAATAGTTCACGACAAGAGCGCCCTTTTTCAAACGTTCCTTTATGGCCTTCGTAACCTCGGGATATCTAACGCCGGTAGCAGACTTCTCGGCAGGATAGTCGTCCCAGTATATACGGTCGATTATATATGAAGGATATGTCGTGGCCAGGACCGAAGCTATACGCTCAGCGTCAATCATGTGCTGGTTAGGAATGAGCCTGTCGCCGTCGTCGGCAAGCAGCGCCACCACGTTCTGCCATGCTCCGGTCTCCTTGTTCTGCATGTATGCGATAATCTTGTTCACCACATCGCCGGCAATGGCGGGCGACGTGGTCGGAATACGTCCGACGCCGATATCGACCTTTTCACGCAGGAAATTACTGCCCTCGCCGTCGTCGAGGAAGCCCATATAGTCTTCGAGGACGTACGAACGTACCGCATTGACCGAGTTCAACGACTCGAAGCAGAGGAGATAGTCGTCCTGGCTGGCGTTAGGAATGGTGATAAGACGGTTGTCGTACCATGAGTCGCCCATCATAAGCAGATACTTGGGAGCCTCAGCGGCTGTAGCCGCCCTGTCGTAGAGCATCTTCATGAAACGGCGGTACGCCGTCACATCGGGAGTTCCCGACGAGAACTCATTATATACCTGCTGAGCGGTAACGACCTCCACCGTAAGGCTGTCCATTTGACGGTGAGCGTCGGCAAGACGTTCCGCAACGCTCTTGAAAAGCCCGTTGGACGGTATGATTATTACCATGTCGGCCTGCTTAACGGCATGCAGGTCCTGGTTCGGCACATCGCCGCAAACATTGACCGACGGGAACGTGCCTTTGACATCGACCGCAACGAATTCATGCTCATTAGTCGCTGGGGCCACGACAGAGTAGCGGCTGCCGGCAAGAGTGCCTTTCAGTTCAACGGGAACATTGGAAGAGACATCCCACACACGCACGTTAGGATTGCAGCCGTCAATCTCGAACGTAGCGTAACCGTCGAGCTCATTGCCGCGGAAAGAGGTCTGCGAGCCTCGCAAGGCAAGAGTTCTTGTATAGTTCAACGCAAGATAGTCGAGATGGCCTGTCACCGACGCAGAAGAGGTGTTCTGCACAAGCTTAAGATTCATGTTGTCGGCAGCGTTCTTTACCGAGAACTTGCCTGCGACCAGCTTGCCCACCTCGCCCGAAGAGCATTGAGAGACTGTAAGGGTTCCAACAGAGGCAACGTCGTCGGATATGGCCACACGGCTCGAAGCCGCGCCGTTCGTAGCAAAAGAGATATTGAGCAAAGCCTCGTTGCTTGCGACGCCTGTTATCGGGAACTTGTACTTTACGGTACGCCCTTTGGAGTAGTCGTAGTCATCGACAAGCACACGGCCGTACTGGCAATGGCTCTTCTTGTCGTTGTCGATGACATAGTAGTCGGGATATACCGTAAGCGTCTTTGCCGGCTCTTCTTCAACGGATGTCGATTCAAAAACCGCAGGCGTGCCGCCCTCGGTAAGGAAATAACAGCCATATTCCGAATAGACATTCTTTGTATGAATGAAACGGTCTTTCTCATAGTTCCAGCTGAGGACACCGTTGGCATAGAACAGCACATACTCTTTTTCTCGCCACAAGGGCACCTCCCGAAGGTCGTCGGGAAGATTTTCTATACCTTTTTCGGGCAGCATATGACCACCGTAGCCGAAGAGACGTACCGAATTGATGTCGCCGAAGCCCATGCTTTTGAGCTCGGCGGCTGTTATCTTGTGAACCCCGTTCTCTTTCACCGATATCCGCACCCAACGCCCTTTCGCAAGCACCGAAGAGGCAGCATAACGCTCCTGTTCGGAGAGGGCCGATGTCCTGAGTTGCTTAGGGGCAGCCGTGCGGTTTACAACAAGCTTGTACGAATTCAGCTTATAGTAGCCGCCGCCACGCTTCACGACAGGAAGGACCGCAACGTCGAGCTGAGGGCGTTTTGCCTGAACGCCGACAAAGCATTCTGCCTGCGGATGTTCCGACAGCTCGCCGTACTTCGTTTCAAGAGAGTAACGCCTAACCTCCTCGGCAGTCATCTTCTCATATTCGGGATACTCGATGCAGGCCGAGTAGCTGTAGCCCTTGTAGTCGGCGGGCAGTTCCACGACCGAGGCGCTGACAGGCAGAAGCGAGTCGCCCGGATGCTTGTCCCAATCGACCGAGATAAACTGAGCGGCCGCCGGCAACGAGCAGAAGAGCAACAGGGCTATTATGGAATGTCTTATGTTCATAACTTTATCTTACATGGAAATCAAGGACTTTGTCGTCGCCGATAAAACCCTTCAGATGAGTACCGATTGAGACAGGCCCGGCACCTGCCGGGGTGCCTGTAAATATCAAGTCGCCGGTCTTCAAAGTGCAGAAACGGCTTATAAATGCGATTATCTCATCGACAGAGAAGAGCATCTGCGAGGTGTTGCCCTGCTGTACCGTTTGGCCGTCGATGGCGAGCGAGAAGGCAATGTTATTCACGTCGAGGCTTTCGACAGGACGGAACTCGCCGAGAACGGCAGAGCCGTCAAAGCCCTTGCTGAGCTCCCAGGGCTCGCCCCTTTCGATGAAGCCTCGCTGCATGTCACGGGCGGTGAAGTCTATTCCCACGGTAACGGCATCGTAGTAACGGTGAGCGAAGCGGGCAGGAATGCTCTTGCCCAGCTTGTTTATACGCACTACAATCTCGGCTTCGTAATCGACACGGCCGAGAAAGTCGGGCACATAGAAATGCTTTCCGTTCTTTATGATAGCAGAGTCGGGCTTCATGAAAATCATCGGGGCAGCAGGCTTGCTCACCGTTCCGTCAAACTCAAAAGCGTGGTCCGCATAGTTTTTTCCAACAGCTATTATCTTCATCTCATTATCATTTGCTTTCGGGCTCGCACTCCAAGCCTTCAAGACGGTTGAACATTAACGACAAGTGCGCATAGAGCGAGGTGTTCTGCACGACGATGTTCTCGGGCACTCTGATACGCAAGGGGGTGAAATTCCAGATAGCCTTTATTCCCCACACCACCATTTTGTCGGCGACCTCCTGAGCCCGGTCGATAGGCACCGTAAGCACGCCAATCTTCACGTTGTGACGACGCATCTTCGCCTCAAGCTCGTTGATGTGGTACACGGGTATCCCTGCCACGCTATGCCCCACAACCTTTGGGCTCGTGTCGAAAGCAGCCACCACTTCAAGGCCGAACTGCTTCAGACCGGTGTCGTTGAGAAGAGCGCTGCCCAGACGGCCCGCTCCGAAGAGAAAGGCCTTGTGCATGCGGGTGAAGCCCAAAAAGTCCTCAAGCACCTCGAGCAGGTTGTCAATGTCATACCCCACCCTGGTGCGGCCGACGATGTTCACGCATGAGAGGTCCTTGGCTATCTGCGACGCCACTATATTGGTCTCTTTAGAGAGGCCTGTCGATGAGACATACTGCTCGCCGCGCTGCTTAAGCAGACGGCAGACCGACAGATACCAGGGCAGGCGGCGTAGCGTAGGCTCCGGAACTTTTTCTATTTTCGAGGCGTTTATCATGATTCTTGTCGCGCGTAAGTTTTATAATAACGTAACAAAAGTAAAGTTATTTTGCGAAGTGCTGAAATTTGTGACCGAAATATTGTATATTAGCACTCAACAAAAAGAGAAACAGACTACAAACGATGAAAAAGAACGATTGGAAAGATAGGTTGAACATAGTATATTCCACCAACCCGGACTTTGCGTATTCTTTCGATGAAAAGGAGGAAAACGAGACCTTGCCGAAACAGCAGCAGAAGCTAAGAGTGAGCATTGAGAAGAACCACAGAGGCGGAAAGACGGTAACCATTGTCAAGAATTTCGTCGGCACAGAGGCCGACATGAAAGAGCTTGGCAAGCTGCTGAAGACAAAATGCGGAACAGGAGGCAGCGTAAAGGACGACGAGATACTCGTGCAGGGCGACTTCAAGGAGAAAGTGACAGAACTGCTGAAAAAAGAGGGCTACACGCAAACAAAATAAAGCATGAGAAGTTTTTTTGAAATCATTTTCATATCTTCGCAACATTGAAACAACCTAAAAACAAATATTATGACAAACAAATCAAAACTTTTGCTCGCAGCCGAGCTGCTCAACATCAAGGCAGTCAAGTTACAACCCGAACAGCCTTTCACATGGGCTTCGGGATGGAAATCGCCATTCTACTGCGACAACCGCAAGACATTATCGTTCCCCGCTTTGCGTACACGTGTGAAGCTCGGGCTCGCCAACCTTATCCTTGAGGAGTTCCCCGAGGCTGACACTGTAGCGGGCGTCGCTACAGGAGCTATCGCACAGGGCGCTCTCGTAGCCGAAGAGCTTGGCAAGCCTTTCGTGTATGTACGTCCTAAAGCGAAGGACCACGGACTCGGCAACCAGATAGAGGGCGACATTAAGCCGGGTGCTAAGGTGGTTGTGGTCGAGGACCTTGTATCTACAGGACTCAGCAGCCTTCGCGCAGTAGACGCTTTGCGTGCGGCAGGCGTAGAGGTAGTAGGCATGGTAGCATCGTTCACATACGGCTTCAACGTGGCTACCGAGGCTTTCGAGAATGCCGGAGTGAAACTTATCACGCTTACCGACTACGAGGCGGTTCTTGAGGCGGCAAAGGAGACAGGCTACATAACAGAAGAGGTTATGCCTACCCTGAAGGAGTGGCGTGCCAACCCGTCGGAGTGGAGAAACGACCTGAAGTAACGCCATGAGCCAATACGAAAGCAGCGTAAAGCGCATACCCTACCCGCAAGAGAGAGTGTATGCGAAATTAGAGGACCTCAACAACCTCGAAGGACTGAAAGACAAGCTGCCCCAGGACAAGATAAAAGAGCTCACATACAGCCGTGACGAGGCAAGCGTGAACGTCCCGCCTATCGGCAACGTCACGTTGCGCATCGTGGACCGTGAAGCGCCGAAGTGCATCAAGCTCGAGGCTGTGGGGTCGCCCCTACCTTTTAACGTATGGATACAGATAATACCCGACGGCGAAGAGGCGGCGAAGATGCGCGTAGTGGCAAAGGCCGACATAAACATCATGTTGCGTTCAATGGTCGAGAAACCGTTGAAAGAGGGGCTTGAGAAGATTGCCGAGGCGCTGTCAATGATACAGTACTGAGCCTGCGGCAGACGCATGAACGAGAAGAAGAGCGTGTAAAAGCTAATTTTATACGCTCTTCTTTGCATAGCAGCAATAAACGGGAAAAGAAGACGTTATAATGTCATGAAAAAGATTGTCAGTATTTTAATGTTGGCGGCGACGGCGCTCCTTGCAGGCTGCGACGACGAGAGCCGCTTCTCGATATACAGAGTGAACTTCATTTTCGACAAGAGCATACACCCGTACATACAGGTGAACAGCTACGGACAGTTCCTGTGCGTCAAACGAGGGGCGAACGCCGGACAGTACAAGCTTACCGACGCTCAAGGCGACACAAAGACATATAACATACCCGAGATGCAGATGCAGACGAACCCGTTCCACTACGGGCTCGGCGGACTAATAATAGGCACTCCCATGAACTGCGACGGCAACATCTGGGCGTACGACTGGTCATGCCCCACATGCGACAGCCAACGCTACCGGGTGGAGATTGACCACGCCATAGGGCATGCCACATGCCCCAAGTGCGCCACCAAGTTCGACCTCAACAGCGGCGGAATAGCCATCGAGGGCAAGTCACGCCCGCTGTGGCAGTACAGAGTCATCGACACAGGCACAGACGTGCTCATACAAAATTAAGCAACAGCATTTTGCAATTTTATCAAAAAGTCTTATCTTTGCACCCGTTGTTGCACAAACAACAGACATAAGGTCGCTCGAATGGTGGAATCGGTAGACACGAAGGACTTAAAATCCTTTGGCATTTAAACGCCGTGCGGGTTCAAGTCCCGCTTCGAGTACTGGATTTGAGCACAATGAGGGTGACCCAAAAGTCACCCTCTTTTTGTCGGGGGTGAATAAAAAGCAAAGTTCAAGGCTTGTGCAGGCTTCAAAACCGCAGTTTACTGAGCGTAAATGAGGATTTTGAAGGCAAACGTAACACAGAAATTTACTT
>JAFTRV010000029.1 GCA_017462065.1 Bacteroidaceae bacterium | reverse complement strand
GCATCACATTCTGCAGCCCAAGATATGTTTGTAGTAACCGCAACTGTTTTATTTGAAGAGGTATTGCCAAACTCCAACGACACCGGTTGAAGTTCAAAAGTAGCCTTTGACTGTTTTACGCTCACACTGCCCAAAACATCTTCTGTACCCTCTTTTTTTAAGGTAATTGTCGCCGTACGTTCCTCAAAAGTCTCATTCTCTTCAACACTAACAGTCAAGGACATGTCGCCGTTCTTTTCAAAAGTTACCCAAGAGGCATCACATTCGGCTTCCCAGAGGGCATTCGTGGTAACGGCAATACTTTTCTCGCCTGCGGTATTCTCAAAGCTAAGCAAGGTGGCTGATATTCCGAACTCAAGGTCTACGCCTTGCGACACCTTTATCTCATGGCTATACTTGAATTTAGGAACCAATGACTCTAATTTTATGACAGCGTTGCGTTTGTCGCCCACGGGAAGCTTCGATGCTGTCAGCTTGACGGCAGTCGTTCCGCTGCCGCCCTCGAGCGGTGACACCTCGAGCCAGTCGGGAACGCCCGTTATCGCCCATGAGATATTCTCGGAGGCAACGACCACTTCGCGAGTCAATGAGTTCTCGACCTCAACGAATTCGACGCTCGCCTTGTCAAGCGTTAGCTTGCGGGGCAGGGTGTCAAGCACGCCATTAATCTCACCGTATTCTTCGCAAGAGAAGATGCCAAGCAACAGAATTGCAGATATAAGGTATTTGAATAGTTTCATTGTAAATATAAAGCATTAGCGGTTAGAAATAGAAATACAATCCCGCACGCAGGTTAAAGCCTGTTCCCCAGCCGTTGATTTTGGAAGAGGCCGCTGTGAACTCCTTGTAAAGGGGCTGCTTGCTTATTGCGTATGAATACTCAGGGGTAAGGCTCACGCCAAAGTGCTTGACGATAGCGCACTCGCAACGCAAAGCGCCCGAAAGCGTCACGGCAGAAAGCCTTGCATCGCCGCTGCCCGCCACGAGGCAGCCGACGCCGAACTGAGGCGTAAGACGGAAACGCGAGCCGAGAATCACGCCATAGCCTACCCTGCCGCCGAACGACAGAGGCGACATGATGTATTTAGTATAGCCTTTTCCGTCGGGCCTGTTGGCATATATCGTTGCCGGGGCAAGGCCGAACATGCCGAATGTCTCTAAATTGACATTGTAGAGGTAGCAGCCGACATTGTATCCTACGCCCATAAAACCGCCTACCGAGCCTGCGGCCTCGATGTAGCCGCTGTACTTGTTTTGCAGCTGACGCTTCAAGGAATAGCTGACATTAGGGCTTGAGCTGTCAAGGTGAACGGTTTTCTCGAATGTCCTGTACCCTTTTTTCACGATACGCAGATTGTAGTCGCCGCTTGCCATCTGTGATATATGAGGCGTCGCGCCCACACGCTTGCCGTCGATATACAGCGTGGCGGCAGAGGGCTTGGACGATATTGTCATCTTAGCGATATTGTTCAGTTCAACGACCTTCTCTACGACATTGTTCTCGAGGATTTCAACCTTGAATGTCTCGGGCTTGTAGTTTGTGCGTGAAACGGTTACGGTATGCTCGCCAATAAGCAGGTCGTTTATTATGCGAGGTGCCGCGCCGTACTCCTTGCCGTCGATTGTTATGTTGGCGCTGCCCGGGCGTGATATAAGGGAGAGCGAGCCCACGATAGGCACGGGCGCCTTAAGACGTATTCTTGCGTCATGGTTCTCGGTGACGGTGATGCTTTCCGTCACGCTCTTGTGC
This sequence comes from Bacteroidaceae bacterium, assembly GCA_017462065.1. GTDB lineage: Bacteria > Bacteroidota > Bacteroidia > Bacteroidales > Bacteroidaceae > HGM04593. The sequence continues at coordinate 36,146 of JAFTRV010000029.1, read as the reverse complement.
TTATCCTTGCGGCACTCTACCGTGTATGTGCCGGCATTGAGTATTCCGCTCCACGAGCCCCTGCCGACCTTCTCGCTGTTAAGATATATATCGACCCCTTCGCCCGCCTCCAACGTTATAGTAGAGAACTTGGGACGCAGAACTACATTCTCGACGTGCATGCCGTTGTTCTCGGTAAGCTCTATGCGGCCCTCGCTCTTATGGTAGTTGTCGGTAAAGACCTCATAGACATACGTTCCCAGTTCAAGGCTCTTTGCCGCAGAGCCCTCCTCGTCGGTTATGCCGAAGAGCTCCTGCTGAGAGCCGGAGATATCCTTACGGAACATTATGGTAGCCTTTACGTTAGCAGGGGTAATCTTGAACTGCAGCATCTCGCGGTACACCTGAAGAGCCTCGGCCGAAAGCACCATTTCGTACACCTTGCCGGGCTGGACTGTCGTGTTAAGCTCGTACTTGAGCGTTCTGTACCCTGCACGCTTTATTGTCACATGCATGGCATTACGCTGCACGTACACCCACACCTCGTCATTGACGGTCTTCACACGATGCTCGCAGAGACTGAAGTCGAAGCTGTAGGCACGCAGGTCGTCGTCGGGGTTATTCGACGCAAGCTTGATGATTGAGAAGAGCTCGCCGTTGCCGTCGAACTCCTTGTAGCGTTCGTCGTTTGCGGCAGTATCGAACGGCCTTTCGCCAAAGCTCACCACCGAGAACTTCGGCATCTGCTGTGCCATTGCCGTTGATACTATCAACAATGACAATAATATAATAATGTGTTTTTTCATAAAAAAGTAATTGTTCTTTATATTAAGGTTGGTAAGGTAACTTAGGATAATTAAGGGTGACTAAGGGGGGTAAGGGCAACTAAGGGAGATAAACTTTAAACTCTAAACTCTAAACTCTAAACTTTAAACTCTAAACTCTAAACCCTCAACTCTAAACTCTAAACCCTCAACTCTAAACTCTAAACCCTCAACTCTCAACTCTAAACTCTAAACCCTCAACTCTAAACCCTAAACTCTAAACTCTAAACTCTCAACAAACCTTATCATACGCGCCCTTTATCTGTTCAAGGGCCTTTACAAGCACCGAACGGGGGCAGCCTAAGTTCATACGCATGAAGCCGGAGCCGCCTTCGCCGAACATCGCGCCGTCGTTCATGCCCACCTTAGCCTCTCTGATGAAGAACTCGACAAGCCTGTCATGAGGCAAGCCGAGGCCGCGCGCGTCAAGGAACACTAAGTACGAAGCCTGAGGACGAATCATGCCCATCTTAGGCATGTTATCCTTGAGGTACTGCTCCATGAAGTCGATATTCGCCTCGACATACTCAAGCATCTGCTCAAGCCACTCGTCGCCCTGCTCGTACGCCGTAGCGACAGGGCCTGTAGCGAACAGGTGAGCCGTGTCGAGCTCGCTGCGACGCAGGAACTCCTGATACCGGTTACGGATAGTCTCGTTCTGTATGATATGATACGAGCTCTTAAGGCCTGCGATGTTGAATGTCTTGCTCGCCGCCATAAAGGTTATGCAACGCTCCTTAGCGCCGTCGCAGCATGTCGAGAACGGTGTGTGCCTGTAGCCTTTGAGCGCCATGTCGCAATGTATCTCGTCGCTTATCACAAGAACGTCGTTCTTGACGCAAATCTCGCACATGCGTGCGAGCTCCTCCTTTTTCCACACACGGCCGCCGGGGTTGTGAGGGTTGCACAAAAGGAACATCTTGCAGCCCTTTATCTTCTCTTCGAAATCCTCGAAGTCAATCTCGAACTGACCGTTCACAAGCTTCAGCGGCGATGTCACGAGCGTACGTCCGAGGTCATGAGTCACGTGGTGGTAGGGATGATATACAGGCGGCTGAACAAGCACCTTGTCGCCGGGCTTGGTGAAGCACTGCATGGCGAACGATATCGCAGGGACGATGCCTCCCACGAAGCCAATCTCCTCCTCCTTGACGTCCCAGCCATAGTGGCGTGACACCCAATTGATGATTGCCGGCCTCCATCTCTTGCAGATGTACGTGTAACCGAACACTTCGTGGTTCAACCTCTTCTTTATAGCATCGACAATGAACGACGGAGTCTTGAAGTCCATGTCGGCAATCCACATCGGCAACACCTCTTCGGTACCGAAAATTTCCATCACGTTGTCGTACTTTAAACAGTCTGTGTGCTTACGGGGCACAATCTCGTCAAAATTGTATTTCATAGCTTATAGTATTTCAATTCTTTTCTCTTTGTTGTCGTATCTTATGCCGGCGTCGCCGATAAGTTCCTGCAACGCTCCGCCTGCCGAGAGCTCTTCTACGCTGCCCTCGCTCAGCCTGCCGCCGCCGAGCACCCACATTCTGTCGGCGAGCCTTACCGCAAGCTCTAAGTCGTGCGTCGATACCAATACCGCCTTTCCGTTCTCCCGTGCAAGGCTCGCGAGCTTTCTGTAAAGGCTCACCTTGCTGCCGAAGTCGAGAAACGCTGTCGGCTCGTCGAGCAGCAGCAGCGGCGTCTCTTGCGCAAGAGCCTTAGCCACCATGCATTTCTGGCGTTCACCGTCGCTGAGAGTGTCAATGGTACGCTGCTCCAAATGAGCTATGCCCATTATATCCATCGCCTTCTCTACCGCAGCCCTATCCTTGTGCGTCAGGCGCCCGACGAAATTGGTGTAAGGCGTGCGTCCGAGCGATACGAGGTCACGGACGCTTATTGCCGTCCTTACGCTCTCGGTAAGCACCACCGATATCTGCTTTGCGATGTCGTTGCTCGTCATCGCCGAGACATCGCCGTTCCTGTACCTCACCTTGCCGCCTAATGGCGGGATATATGCCGACAGCGTACGCAGCAACGTCGATTTGCCTGCGCCGTTGCGACCGACAAGAGCGACAAGCTCGCCACGCCTGAGCGAAGCGTCGATACCGTCAGCAACAACCTTTGCGTTACGGCCGTTCTTATACCCTATCGTGAGGCTTTCGAGGCTCAGTACAGTATCGTGCATACCCGTCGCCGACAGTTTACTTATACTGCATCCACTCGTTCAGCTGCTCAAGAATCTCGTCACGCATGTCATCGGGCATGTTGAGTATTCTTGTTCTGTGGCTGCCGCCGGGCTGTATATAAACCTTAATGTTCTCTTTGTTACGGTCACGCAGCCATGTAATGCCGCTTGCGGTCCAGGGGTCTACCTCGCCGTATATAAGCAGCATCTTCGGGTCGTTCTCGGTGTAATAGTCCGTGGTGAAGCGGAATGTAGAGTCGTCGAACTTGACGTCGGCGAACTCCTCGGGAAGAAGCACACGCTTCAGGTAGCCCTCAATCTCCTCGGCGTTCACATACTTGTGGAACGGCTCGATGTTATAGCCATAGTAGCCGAAGTCCTTGACAGCCTGAACAAAGAACGAGCCAATCTTATTCTCGGCAGCGAAATAGTCGGGGCCGCACATCTTCACGAAGTAGTCGAACAGAGTCTTGTCGTCAGAGTCAAGGGCGGGTATCGTGCTTACAGGAGTACCCCACTGCCACATTGAGAACTGGTATTCAAGGACAAGCAGGTCGTAGATTGTAGATGTAGGAACACGGAATATATAACCCTTTTCAAGGCAATAGGCGTCGAAGAGAGGCATCATTCTCTCCTTACGCTCGAACATTTCGGTCTGGTAGCCGCGTATAACGTCACGCTCAGCCTTAGAAGCGACCATTTCGAGGAACGACTCATGACGTCCGTCTTCGACAGCGCAGCTCAACGGGCCTACGTAGGGCACCGACACGTCGAGGTCCTCGGGGAAATGCGCGCGGAAATATATCGACGTAGAGCCGCCCTTGCTGATACCCGTAGAGGCCCATTTAGCCTTGTAGAAAGGCTTGAACGAGGTGATGATATTATGGTAGTCGGTCATTGAGTTCAGCACGGTGAGGTACTGCCAATCGCATGGCTCAGGCGTTGAGCCGGAGAAGTAACGGTACTCGACGAAGAGAATGTTCGCATCCATAATCTTTGTCAGCTCTTCCATGTAGTTGGGGTTGCTGAACGCATAGTCGCCTGCATAGCCCTCGGTAACGACAACGACAGGGCGGTCATAGCCTCTGTGACCGAGCATCACACGCTGCTCGAACGTTCCCGCAGCAGGGTTGCTCGGGTCGAGAAGCTGGTTTATTTTCATCAGGTAGTACTGACGTGCAGTGTCCTTCTTCTCAATCTTTTCGAAACTGTTTACAGCCTTGATGCTCTTAAGCATCTTTTCCACTTCGCTGTTCTGAGCCGTCGCAAAAAGCACTGCGAACAGCAACGGCAACATCACCAAAAATCTTTTATTCATAATATCTAATTTTTATTCTCTTATCTTTTATCTCTGTACTCTGTTATCCGCGCCCTCCCGGGCAGACACACCGGTCTGCCCCTACAATCGTTAATCGCTAATCGTTAATCGTTAATCGTTAATCGTTAAACGTTATATATTATTTGCAAAAATAATATAAGTTAATAGTTATACAAAATTAAGAAGCTGTTTAAATTCATGTCCTTGAAATTTTTATAGGTCTTTTTTTAGGATGTTTTTTCATTTTTCAAAGGCGCATAGCGGGCTATGTAACTGCGAAAAAGGGGGAAACTGCTTTCGCTAACTGTTTTCGCTACGTTTTACTACACTCGAGCATGACACGCATCGCAAGGCATTTGTCATCCTCGAGCGGAACGCAGTGAAGTGGTGACTAAGGATAATTAAGGATAATTAAGGGCAACTAAGGGGGCTAAGGGAAACTAAGGGAGATAAACTCTCAACTCTCAACTCATGGGCAGACACACACCGGTCTGCCCCTACGGTCGCTCATCGCTAATCGTTCATCGTTCATCGCTCATCGTTAATCGCTCCTCGTTAATCGCTCCTCGTTAATCGTTACACGTTAATCGTTACACGTTAAACGTTCATCGTTAATCGTTACACGTTAAACGTTACACGTTAATCGTTACTCGTTAATCGCTCCTCGTTAATCGTTAATCGTTAATCGTTACACGTTAATCGTTACACGTTAATCGTTAATCGTTAAACGTTAATCGTTAAAATAAAAAAGCAGGATGAAAGCTATGCTTCCACCCTGCCTCGATAAATTTCAATTGGATTAATATGCGGGTTTCATGTTGTCACGCTCGATGTCCTTGAAGTAGTTCACTGTACCTACCTTAAGCTCCGCTGTAGCCGCATCGTCGCAAACGATGATGCCGCGCGGGTGCATCTGAAGAACGCTGATTGTCCACATCTGCGTGATGTTGCCCTCAACGGCATGATAGAGAGCCTGAGCCTTGTTGTGGCCGTTCACGAGGATAAGTACCTCCTTTGCGTCCATAACAGTGCCTACGCCTACTGTAACCGCTGTCTTAGGAACCTTGTTGATGTCGTTGTCGAAGAAACGAGAGTTCGCAATGATAGTATCGGTTGTCAAAGTCTTGATACGTGTGCGAGAAGCGAGTGATGAGCCCGGCTCGTTGAATGCGATGTGACCGTCGGGGCCGATACCGCCGAGGAAAAGGTCGATACCGCCGTAAGACTTGATTTTCTCTTCGTAGCGAGCGCACTCGGCAACGAGGTCCTCAGCGTTGCCGTTGAGAATGTTCACGTTCTCTCTCTTAACGTCTACATGGCTGAAGAAGTTGTTCCACATGAATGAGTGGTAGCTCTCGGGGTGCTCCTCGGGAAGGCCTACATACTCGTCCATATTGAATGTAACGACATTCTGGAAGCTTACGACGCCTCTGTTATAGAGGTTGATAAGCTCTTTGTAAGTGCCGAGGGGAGTACCGCCTGTAGGAAGACCAAGAACGAAGGGTCTTTCAGCTGTAGGTTTGAACTCGTTGATTTTCTTTGCCACATAAGCAGCGGCCCAGCAAGAAAGCTGCTGATAGTTAGGTTGAACAATTAAACGCATAGTTTTTAAAATTTATAGTGTCCTTTAATTTGTAGTTTCTCAAACTGTGAATCGCACTTTATAAGCTGCGGAACGCTCCTCTCAACCCCGCCAATCAGCGTATCTTTGCTGACTACCATCACGAGTGTCCCGTCATAGTCATTGAACATAGCCGCACCGCTCACTCCCTCAAGCAGCGGCTTTTCCTCTGCTATCCACGGGCCATTCAACGTTCCCGTCTCGGAATAGGCGACGCCTACAGCTTTCTCCGCACCGTTGCAGGCCGTAAAGAGCATGCCCATCGACTCTTCGCCGCAGTCGAACAGACAAGGCGATTCAAGCACCGGCGACGGCTCCTTACCGCCCTCTCTCACCGTATGCGACCAGGGCACGTCCGAGGCTATCATCATTTTGTACGCTTCGCCCAAACGCCGTCCGAGGTCGTCGGAATACATCACTATCTGCACCGCTGCGTCACCGCTCTTCTCGCTCTGGCGGCTGTATGCCATAAAGCCGGCTCCGAGATAATCCTTGCAGAATGTCGGATGAGCCGCCGTTTCGGCCTTGTCGAGCAGGTGGCTCTTGGCGTCTATCGTCCTGTAAGGGCCATGCAGGCTGTCGGCGACAAGCGTCGAGCAAGAACGTTTCGTTACGCCGCCCTCTTTCACCTCGAACGTTGCCATGAAGTAATACCTGCCCTTGAATTCATGTATCTCGGGCGAGGTTATCACCGGGCTGCTCCCGAGCCACGACGCCGTGTCGTAACGCAGCACGTCGTACGGGCCTCTCCACGTTCTCAGGTCATCGCTTACCCACACAAGACCGCCGTCAGCCGTCATGCAGTAACTGTCGGTAGTACGGTCATAAGTGATAAAGGGATTTTTCAGGTCCATAGTGTCAATGGATACCGTGTCGCATACGACGCCTTTCGGTGGTCTCATTTCCCAAGCAGCGGACGGGGCGTTGTCACTACCGCCGAACTTGCATGCCTGCAACAGAAACAGAACCAAAAAGTATGTCAGCGCAACCCTTTTCACCTAACTGTAAACTATCTTTCCGTAAAGATAATCATTTTTGGAGAAACAAAACATTTATGCCATAAAAAAAACGAGAAAATGCCTTTATTTTCGAAATTCGGCTTCAAAGGCCGCTGTTTTATGTTTATTTAGCCATTGGACGCAGCTTCAAAGGCCGTTATGTTTGTTTAGTATAAAAAACAGACGAGTATTCTTAAACAAAACATGAAGCCATATGAAAGAGAGAGAAAAAAGCAGCGCCTGCAAAGCAGGATTCTCATCGGCAAGGATTGCGGCATGCAGAGCGGTCCTTCTGCTCGCATTGCTCACAGCAACGGCATTCGCCGCATACCCGCAAGAGAAGAAAGAGAAGAAAGAGAAGAAGATGACCCTTAGAGAAAAGGAGGACGCATGGAGAGCCGAACGCCTGAAGAAAAGGGCCCGGGACGAGAAGATTGAGTTTCAGAACGACTCGATACAGCATGCCCAGGCCATTATCGCCATCAGAGACGGCTCATGGGCTTTGGAGGCCTCTAATGTCACATTCAACAACGGCGTCACCAACTACGTGACGCCAAGCATGAACTACGTGTCGATAAACGACGGTACAGGCACCATTCAGACCGCATTCGACAACACTAACGTATATTCGCCCAACGGGCTCGGTGGCGTCACCCTCGAAGGCAGCATAAGCAACGAGGAGCTTACGCTCGACAAGGAGGGGAATGTCTATTACAGCTATTTCATTCAAGGCAGCAACCTGTCGGCGTCGGTAAGCATTGTAATAACGGCCAACAGCAACCAGGCTACGGCGAATATAAACCCCAACTTCAACGGACGCAATATGATGATGACGGGGTATATATACCCCTACGACACCGCCGGAGTGTTTCAAGGAACGCCCGACTACTGACTGAGAAGCGATTTTGACTATTCATGGCCGGGCTACTACCCTCCCGTGAGGTTCCGCCCCCGCCCTATCATGCGTCCCGGGCCGCCGATACCGCCCTCTTACGGCCCGCCGATGCCACCGCCCGGAGGAGGAGGAAGACCGCCAGGCATGGGCGGCGGAGGAAACACTACCCCTCCGGGGTTTGTGAGATAAAAGAGAACGGAGCTTAAAGTTGAGAGTTGAGAGTTTAGAGTTGAGAGTTTAGAGTTGAGAGTTTAGAGTTGAGAGTTGAGGGTTTAGAGTTGAGAGTTTATCCCCCTTAGTTTCCCTTAGCCCCCTTAGTTGCCCTTATCCACAAAAAACTCTTGGGAGGATAGAATGTGTTATCTTATTGGCAACTTACCCTTAATCTGTTGTAGTTTATTCCTGTTGTAGTCGTTCTATCATGTCCTTTTGGCGGCCAAAAGGACGAAAAGCCCCGGCACAGGAGCGTTTGAGATGCATCGCTACGTTGCACTTCGCTCGAGCATGACAAATGCTCGCTAATCGTTAATCTGTTGCCGGCATTGTCGAAGGTGAACTAATAGGGCTAAGGGAGCTAAGGGCTACTAAGGGTTACTAAGGGGGTTAAGGGTTACTAAGGGCAACTAAGGGAGATAAACCCTCAACTCTAAACTTTCAACTCTCAACTCTCATCGTTAATCGTTAAACGTTAATCTAAACATAAAAAAACGAGGTCAATTGACCTCGTTTTTTTAATGGTTACTCCTCAGCGGGTTTCATGTTCGTGTAGACATTCTGCACATCGTCGTCCTCTTCGAGACGCTCGACAATCTTGTCGATTGTCGCACGCTGCTCCTCGTTCACGTCCTTCTGGTCGTTAGGGATACGTGTGAACTCACTGCCTGTGATTTCGAAGCCTTTCTCCTCGAGGCTCTTCTGTATTGCGCCGAATGACTTAGGATCGCCGTAGATGGTGATTTCGTTCTCCTCCTCGTCGTACTCGTCCTCTACGCCATAGTCGATAAGGTCGAGAATAAGCTCGTCCATGTCGAGGCCTTCGGTCTTCGTGAAAGTAAAGACGCTCTTCTGCGTGAACATGAAGTCGAGGCTGCCCTGTGTGCCGAGCGTACCGCCGAACTTGTTGAAGACTGCACGAACATTCGCTACGGTACGTGTAGTGTTGTCAGTAGCGGCATCGACGAAGATTGCGATACCATAAGGGCCATATCCCTCGTATGTAACCTCCTTGTAATCCTTCTGGTCCTTGCCCATCGCATTCTTGATAGCACGCTCGATGTTGTCTTTCGGCATGTTCTCACGCTTTGCGTTGGCGATGATAGCTCTTAAATGTGAGTTTGTATCGGGGTCGGGACCGCCTGCCTTAACGGCGATAGCAATCTGTTTGCCGACACGTGTGAACGTACGTGCCATGTTACCCCATCTTTTCAATTTCGCAGCTTTACGGTATTCAAAAGCTCTACCCATAGTAATTTGTATTTTAGTTTATTATTATTTATCGTTGAATAGCTCCAAGACGCTTCTGGAAGTTCTCCATGAGACGTGCCATAGTCTTGTCGATGACCTTGTCGTTCAATGTCTGGTTCTCATCCTGGAGAATGAAGCTTACAGCGTAGCTCTTCTTGCCCTCTTCGAGGTTCTTGCCCTCGTAGACGTCGAACAGGGTGACAGCCTTGAGCAGTTTTCTCTCGGTCTCGCGAGCGACCTGCTCTATCTGAGCGAATGTCACGTTCTTGTCGATAAGCAAGGCAAGGTCACGCTTTACGGCCGGATATTTGCTTATCTCGGCGTAGCCTATCTTCGCATTCTTGACAGCCTTCATCAGCTCGGTCCAGTTGATGTCGGCATACAGCACCTCGCTTTCAATGTCGAAGCGCTTAGCGACCTTCTTGCGTACGATACCAAGCTGAGCGATGACTTTCTTGTTGCTCTGTGCCTGCACCTGTATTGCCGACGTGAAGATATCGTCGCTGAACGTGGTAAGGAGTCTCATGGCAGGCTTGAATCCAAGACGGTCGAAGATGTGCTCCACGACAGCCTTAAGGTCGTAGACGCTCAGAGGGCGTCCCTGCTCTATCCATGACGAAGCGACATTGTTTCCTGTCATCCACAGGCCGAGGTGATAGCTCTCGCTGTAAGGGCTGAGGATTTTCTCCTCGACACGCTTGTCGGCGTCGAAACGGTATGTGTTGCCGAACTCGAAGAAACGCAGGTCGGTGAACTTGCGGCTCACGTTACGCTGCATGCTCTCAAGACCCCCGAAAAGGAGCGTCTGACGCATCACGTTGAGGTCGTTGCTCAGCGGGTTAAGCAAGCGTACAAGGTTCTCGCTCTTGTAGCTCTCGAGGCCGTCATAATATGCCGCGGCAGTGAGAGAGTTGTTCAGAATCTCGTTGAAGCCGCAACCTACAAGCTGCTCCGAAATAATGTTCTGCAATTTATGCGACTTATCCTCGGCACCCTTCGTGATGATAGACGAATGAAGCGTCGTCGTGATGTCGATGTTGTTATAGCCGTATATGCGAAGAATATCCTCCACCACGTCGCAAGGACGCTGAACATCGACACGATAAGGAGGCACGAGCAACGAGAGGCCTCTCTCGCTCTCGCTCTCTATCTTCATTTCGAGCGACGCAACGATGTTCTTCACTGTCTGCGGAGCGAGCTCCACGCCGATGAGACGGTTCACGTAGTCATAATCAAGTTCAACCTTGAAGTCCGCAACAGGCGCAGGATAGATATCCTTTATGTCCATTGAGATTGTACCGCCGGCAAGCTCCTTGATAAGCATTGCCGCCTGCTTCAATGCATAGATGACATTGTTAGGGTCGGTGCCACGCTCGAAGCGGAACGAAGAGTCGGTCTGCAGAGCATGACGGCGAGAGGTCTTGCGTACCCATGTAGGGTGGAAATACGCGCTCTCCAAAAATACATTCTTTGTCTCTTCGGTGGTGCCCGACTCAAGACCGCCAAACACGCCGGCAATGCACATAGGCTCCTCGGCGTTGCAAATCATGAGGTCACGCTCCGACAGCTTACGCTCGACGCCGTCGAGAGTAACGAACGGAGTGCCCTCGGGGAATGTACGCACTACTACCTTGCCGCCTTTTATCTTGTCAGCGTCGAAGCAGTGCATCGGCTGGCCGTAAGCGTGAAGTATGTAGTTCGTGACATCGACAATGTTGTTTATAGGACGTATGCCTATTATCTGCAGCTTCTCCTTAAGCCATTCGGGGCTCTCCTTTACGGTAACGCCCTTTACGGTAACGCCGGCATAACGCATGCAAGCCTCGCTGTTCTGAACCTCTATGTCAATTTCAAGAGAGTTGTCATCGACCTTGAAGCCGTCGCAAGAGGGACGACGCAGCTCGCTCGCACCCTTGTTCTGCATTGTATACGCATAGAGGTCACGCGCCACGCCGTAGTGCGAACATGCGTCGGCACGGTTAGGAGTGATGTCTACGCCAATGAGATAATCGCTCTTGATATTGTAATACTCCTTAGCCGGAGTGCCCGGAACGGCGTCTGCGGGAAGAACGATAATGCCGTCGTGGCTGTTTCCTATGCCAATCTCGTCCTCGGCGCATATCATGCCGAACGATTCAGCGCCGCGAATCTTGCCCTTCTTGATAGTAAAGCACTCTTCGCCGCTATACAGCTTTGTACCAATCGTAGCCACAACCACCTTTTGGCCGGCAGCGACGTTAGGAGCGCCGCAAACTATCTGCACGGGGTTGCCGTCGCCGAGGTTTACCGTTGTTATGTGAAGATGGTCGCTGTCGGGATGGTCTATGCATGTAAGCACCTCGCCTATCACCAGACCTTCGAGACCGCCTTTTATAGTCTGCACCTCTTCAACGCCGTCAGTTTCAAGACCAATTGAGGTCAGGGCCGCAGACACCTCTTCGGGTGTCATGTCGAAATCGACATACTCTTTCAGCCAATTATAGGAGATATTCATATGATATTTTTGTTGTTTGCAATTTCAATTTGCGAAATTACACTTTTTTTCGCAAAGAATAAAGAGTAAAGGAGAAAATTACGCCATGTCGCATCAAAAGCTCAGACAAAAGCAATGCGGGTGACCCAAAAGAAAAAGGGGCACCCGCATTTGATTGGGCTATCGTTACTTGTATTTCTTATGAAACTCCACTACCGCTTCTATTCCCTTGCGGAATATATCAAGATTGAAATTCTCGTTCGGCGAGTGAATGGCGTCGCTCTCGAGGCCGAATCCCATGAGAATAGTCTTCACGCCGAGAATCTTCTCAAAGTCGCTGATGATAGGAATGCTTCCGCCACGACGCACTGCCAACGGCTTCTTGCCAAATGCCTTTTCAAAGCCCGCCTCTGCCGCCTTGTACGCCGGTAATGTTATGGGGCATACATAGCCCTGGCCGCCGTGCATGGGGGTAACCTTCACCTTCACGCAGTCGGGAGCAATGGAGGTGAAATAGTCGGCAAACATCTGCGAAATCTTCGCATGGTCCTGGTGTGCCACAAGACGGCACGACAGCTTGGCATAGGCCTTTGAAGGCAGCACCGTCTTGCTTCCTTCACCTGTGTAACCGCCCCAGATGCCGCACACGTCGAACGACGGACGGCAGCTGTTACGCTCAAGCGTAGAATAGCCCTTTTCGCCACGCAGGGCGTTTACCTCGATGGCGGCTTTATATTTTTCTTCGTCGAACGGGATAGACGCAAGCATGTCACGCTCCTCTTTCGACAGTTCCTCCACATCGTCGTAGAAACCCGGTATCGTTATGCGGCCGTCGGTATCGGTCATCTTGGCTATCATCTCGCAAAGTACATTTATAGGGTTGGCCACAGCGCCGCCGAAATGGCCTGAGTGAAGGTCACGGTTAGGGCCCGTCACCTCAACCTCCCAGTATGCGAGTCCACGGAGCCCTGTAGTCAATGAGGGTAGTTCGGCACCGAGCATGCTCGTGTCGCTGACGAGGATAATGTCCGCTTTGAGCAGCTCAGTATTCTCCTTGAGGAAGGCATTGAGGCTCGGCGAGCCAATCTCCTCTTCGCCCTCGAAGATGAATTTAACATTATGCTTGAGCAGGCCGTTCTTTACGACATACTCGAACGCCTTAGCCTGAATCATCGCCTGGCCTTTGTCGTCGTCGGCGCCGCGCGCCCACATTCTGCCATCTTTAACGACAAGCTCGAACGGGTCGGTGTTCCAAAGCTCGACAGGCTCTACGGGCATGACGTCGTAGTGCGAATATACAAGCACCGTAGGAGCCGCCGGGTCGATAATCTTTTCGGCATAGACAAGCGGGTTGCCCGTAGAAGGCATTATTTCGGCTTTGTCCGCTCCTGCCTCGAGCAGCAGCTCCTTCCAGCGGGCTGCGCATGCGAGAATGTCCGCCTTGTGTTCGGCCTTTGCGCTTATGCTGGGAATGCGTATCAACGACGCAAGCTCATCGATGAAACGCTGTTCGTTCTCTTTGATATAGTTCCTTACTTCCATAATATTGTATATTACTTTATTTTAGCGTTAGCACAAATATAATCAAAGTAACGTGAATAGAAAAGATGTCCTGAAATCTTTTTCACAGCGACAACGAAATTGAATAAAAAAAGATGGTGACCCAAAAGAAAAAGGGTCACCATCATGTTGTTTATGATATAAAATATCAATGTTCTTGAATTGCCAAATTACTTAACAAGCTTCTTAACGCCATTAACAATATAAATGCCGGGCTTTGTCACCTGCTCGATGCGACGGCCTGTGAGGTCGTAGATAGCGTTGTTCTCGCCCTCAACTACAACTTCGTCAATGCCTGTAGCAAAGCCTTCTGCGTTGTAAACATTGATGTAAGTCTTGTCTGTGCAGTTGATAATGGCAAGATAGTCTTCATTAAAAGCTGAAGCCGTTGTATATACGCCATCATTAACTTTGCATTCGCCCGACTTATTATCAATCTCATAATTCTTAACTGCAACACAACTCTTGCTGTCAGCATTCCAAATCACATTAATCATATAAGTTTTATTTGCGGTAACAAAGAATCCTCCAACAAGTTCAGTGCACTTATCCTCTGCGTATTCGCTTGTGTACACCTTAACGCCGTCTGCAGTTACAAAAACATCGTGGGTGCCTACAGCTACCTTTTCGTTATCAAAAGGATTTGTATCGCTGAATGTGCCGGCCAAATAAGCCACGCCATCCTTTACCTCCATACCGGCAATCGTATAACGAGGATAAGAGTTAGTATTTGAAACATTTGAATACTTAACCAATCCAGAACCTACCTTGACAATAAAAGCACCCTGTTCTGAAGTTCCGTCACCCACTGCATAGCTTACATTCTGAGTATCGGAAGCAGCTGTGAAAAGCAAGTCGCCCATACCGACAGCCGCAACGTATACGTCATTGTTCTCGACAGCGAAGTTGAATGAAAGAACATCTGTCGCCTCGGCACATGCTTCCTGACGTGACAATTCAGCGATTATTTCTGCAGAAGCAAGATTTTTGTCAAAAGCTATGACAGCATGATTATTCCATCCAAGTTCAAGCGGGAAGCCACCAAGATCAAGTACCCTGCTCTTTGCAACCAAAGTCACGCCTTCAGCCAAAACGACATTTGCATTGTATGCAAGAGATACATATACCTTTGAATCATTTACAACGACCTTGTTGAAAATTACGCTTTTTGTGTCATAATGGCTTGGCATTTCAGCCTCAAAAGATTTTACATTCAAAAGATTACCATTTGAGTCATATTTAGCTATAAATGACGCAGTCTTACTATCAGGCTCTGAATTAGTAATCGTCTCGTAGTCGCCTTCTATACCTTCAACGTCTGCTATATATGCTTCACCGGCAAATTTACCTGCCACATAAAGGTTATTGTCTGCATCGGTTGTAATTGCAGTAATTGTGATTGAGCCATGAAGCGTAATAGCAAACAACTCTTTACCTGTTGCATCGTACTTCGCAATGTAAGCGCCCAACGCCAACACATCTACATCATTACCGGCGAACTTAAAGCTCGTAGTCTGAGAACCTGTAACATAGAGGTTACCGTCCTTGTCCATTGCCGCAGGAGAATTCTGGTCAAAAAGATCTGTTGCTTCGAATGAAGCAATAGAGCTTTCCCATACAGCATTCTGTGCGAAGCCTGCTGCTGCAAACATGGCAACAGCGATAGAAAGTAAAACTTTTTTCATAATAGTTTTGTTTAAAAGGTTAATAAAAAAAATATTGTTAAAAAAATCAGTTCCAATTCTCGATTTCCGGGTTTGCCGCTACTGCCTCTGCCGGGAAATGCAGGGTATATCGCTCGTCGCCTTGCGAAAGAACGTACGGCTCTTCCGTATCACCGTCCTTGAATGTCTTTCTTATCTCGGGCTGCGCGGTACGGCGAAGGTCAAACCAACGATGTCCCTGATATGCCAGTTCACGCTGTCTCTCGGCGGCAATCTCGTCACGCAGGGCATCCTTGTCCAATGCGTCAAGAGCCGCTGAGTATTCGGCGTACTTGGCGTCGGTATAACGTTTTTCCATCAATGCCTTGATATACTTCAACGCAGCCTCGCTGTTGTCGAGCTCATTCGCAGCCTCGGCAGCGATGAGATAGAACTCCGCCGCACGGAAGGTGCATCGCTCCTCGCTTGAATTTCTCTCACGATAGACCCAGCGTGTCAAGGTCTTTGGGGTGAAATACATCTTTTGCCTCTTGTCGCCCGAACGGTATGAACTTATAAGCGCCGGCTCGGCATGCCCTACTCCCATAAGAACAGGGGTGATGACCTGCTCAAGAGCCATAATGGATTCTACCGACTTGTAGTTCGTAGGCAGTTTGGTCGATGTACGCAAATCCTCGAGCTCGGGGTATTCGGCAATCACCTTCTCGGCTTCGCCGAAAGCCTTGCCCCAGTCACCCATGTAAAGAGCTACTCTTGCCCTCAGAGCATGTGCCGTAACGGTGTTGAAGCGGTAGGTGTATCCCTCTTCCCATCTATCGACATTGAGATACACTGCCGCAGAATCGATATCCTCCAACACCTGGCTGTAGACCTTTTCAAGGCTGCCGCACTTAAGCACAGCGTTCACGTCAGCTTCGAGCTGCAATGGTATTCCCCGGGTCTCAGCCGGAATGCATTTCGTGTACGCAGGCGCATAGAGGTTCGCCAAGAGAAAATGCATGTACGCACGTATCATGTAGCTCTCGCCAACCATCTGGTCAATCTCGTCTTTCGTAGCCTTAGTAATCGCACCCTTATGCTCGATAAGGTAGTTCGCTATGTAGCATGAATGGTAATAACGGCGCCAGCCGAAATAGAGGGACGACGGGCTACGGTTGTAGTCGGTCCAGTTCCATATGTCAAAATATGAATCGTAGTCAAGGCTCTTCATCGAGCTTGCGTCGGCAGCCATCTCATCGGTGCGGAGCGTGGTGAGGCCTCTGTCCTCGGGTATCGTTGAATAGACATCGGTCAGCAATGCACGGTACTCGGCGCCTGTCTCGGCGATAATCTTGCCTGTAGGCTGAATGTCGAGAAAGTCGTCGCAGCCGCAAAGACAGAGTGCAAAAAGCGCTATATATAAATATTTTATATTCATTTTCAACGTGTTTATCAGAAGTTGATGTTCAGGTTAAATATCGCACTCTTAGGCAACGGCGTCGCATAAGGGTTGCCCATTGTCTCCGGGTCGAGATAGTTGGTATAATCGCCGGCGATTACAAAGAGGTTGCGTCCTTCAACCGAAAGCGAAGCGGAACGCACGCCTACTTTCTTAAGCCAGTCGCCCTGGAACTTGT
This sequence comes from Bacteroidaceae bacterium, assembly GCA_017462065.1. Classification (GTDB taxonomy): domain Bacteria; phylum Bacteroidota; class Bacteroidia; order Bacteroidales; family Bacteroidaceae; genus HGM04593. The sequence goes on along the minus strand of JAFTRV010000029.1, from coordinate 19,549 downwards.
ATGCGAGCCTTATGCTCTGGCAACGCGCGTAGTTGCACTTCTTCACCCAGATATCGAGCATATTGAACGATGCGTAGTTCTCGTAGAACTGAATCTCGGAGTTATGAACGCCGTCCGACGACATTATCGCAGGGAACTTGCCGTCGGTGTTCGTTGGCGTCCAACGGTCGAGTATATCCTTGTTGGTGTTAAGGCCCCTGTCGAAGAAGAGAGGGTTATACGTGGGCTGGACACGTACCGTAGCGCCCAAATTGAATGCGAAGTTCACGTTAAGCGAAATGTTCTTGTACTCGAAAGAGTTAAGGAAGCCTCCCGAAACGACAGGGTCCGACGTGCCCATATATGTATAGAGGTCACGCTGCTCAGCCGCGCTCATTCCGCTCGCGCCATGCTTGTCGAGCTTGAAGAACTCCTGCGCCGAAACGGCACGGCCGTCCTTTGCCCGGTACAAGGGATAGCCTGCTTCGTCGAGCCCGGCTGTCTTATAGGCGAAGATAGCGCCCACGGGGTAGCCTTTGCGTGAGGGATAGGTAGAGTTCTCGGCAACGCTCTCCTCAAGCACCTTGTTATTGTTGTATCCCACATTAAGGCTTGTGGTCCAAAGGAAGTCCGGAGTGTAGATGTTGCGTGTCGATAGCATGAACTCGACGCCCTGGTTCTCCATGCTCGCCCAGTTTATCGTAGTAGACGAGAAACCTGTCTCGAGCGGCAACATACGCAAGCCGATAAGGTCGGTACTCTTGCGATAGTAGTAATCGACCGTAAGGCTGATAGCTCTGTTCAGGACAGCCAGGTCTATGCCGGCATTGACATTGCTCGTGTTCTCCCAACGCAAGTTAGGGTTAGGAGCCGTCTCGCTCTCGATGACATCCTCGATGTTGCCGGGCAGTATTTGCGTCCTGTCGATTTTGCCTATCAGATATGGCGATGTATTCTTGTCGATATTTCCCTGCAAGCCGTAAGAGAGACGCACTCCGAGATTGTCTATCGCATGCGCATTCTTCATCCACTTCTCCTCGCTGACACGCCACAATGCGCTGACAGAATAGAGAGGCAGGAAGCGATACTTCTTTGCGACGCCGAACACGTCGGAGCCGTCGAAACGCACGCTGCCGCCTATGGTGTACCTGTTGAACAGCGTGTACGAGGCTGTAGCGAAGAACGAAGCGAAGGCATTCTGAACGAATGTCTCGGTAAAGAACGACATTGCGTCGGCAGCGCTCTGCGACGGGAATATCACAGGCTGAGTGGTCAATGTACGCTGGTCGAAGCCGTATGCGAGAGAATAGTTCGTTCCAGAACTTATTCGGCGCAATTCGGAACCAAGCATGAACTCTACTTCGTGCGCGTCCTTGAATGTCTGTCGATACTCGGCCATTGTCTTCCAGGTCCATTGCGTGGTGTTGCTGCTGTTCACCTTGTGCATGCCGCCGTCGGGGAGGTATGTAGTGCCGTTGTAGCGTTTGTCATACTTCTCGTAACGCATGGCGTAGCTCTCCTCGCCTGCGTAACGGTCGAGCTTGTAGCCGTCGAACTGCAGGCCCAACTGGCTCGTGAGCTTGAAGATGTCGTTGTAGTTGAACGCTGCGTCGAAAATGCTCATCAACGAGTGGTCGGTACGGGTATTTGACGTGTTCGCACGCTCCTCGAAGATATTGAAATCGAGGTCAGTGTCAGCCCTGCCCTCGACATTCTTGTCATAGGAGTAGCTGTTGTCGTCGTTATATACAGTCTGGTACGGATTTGCTATACGGGAATAGTATATAGGATTTGTAAAGCTGTTGTAGTCGGTCAAATAGGTATTCTGCTTACGTTGGTTGGCATATACCGAAGCGCCCAGCTTAAGATATTTGTTTATGCGGTAGTCGGTCTTCAACGTTATGTTGAAGCGGTTGTTGCCTACGCCACGGACATTGCCCTGCTCGCTGTTATAGCCTACCGAGGTATAGTAATTGACCTTTTCCGTTCCGCCCGAGATGCTCAGGTTATAGTCCTGTGAGACTGCGTCACGCATAAGAATGTCGTTCCAGTCGGTGTTTATTGCCTTAAGGCTGTTGAGTGCGTTCTGAGCGTCAGGCGACAGCATATCCCAGCCGCCGGCCTTGAACGCATCGACCTCGCCGAGCTGCGATAGTATCTGATATACCGTGCCTTTCTTGTCACGGTACGAGTATCCCGATGCGAGAAGGTCGAGCTCAAGCCCTACCTTTTCCTCGGAGCTAAGCATATTCAAGCGGCCGAGGTCGAGGTTAGGATTTACCGTCAGCTTTGACGAGAGGTTTATCTGCACCTTGCCTACCTTTCCTTTCTTAGTAGTTATGACAATGACGCCGTTTGCCGCACGGGCTCCGTAAATTGCGGTAGCGGCAGCGTCTTTCAACACCGTCACGGTCTCAATGTCGGCAGGGTTTATTCCGGCAATGGATGTCTGATAGATATTGTCGATATCCTTCAGTTCCTCCATCGCAGGCACATCCGTTCCCTCGAGCGGCATGCCGTCGAGCACCCACAAAGGGTCCTGCGTACCGCAAAGCGACGCCGTACCGCGGATTCTTATCTTTACAGGCGCGCCCGGAGCGCCGTTTGACACTACCGATGAAAGGCCGGCGACCTGACCGGCGAGAGCCTGGTCGATATTCGTTATGGAGCCAATGTTGCCTTCGGCAATGTTCACGGTGGCTACAGATGATGTCAGGCGACGACGCTCTATGTTCTGATAACCCGTCACGACAACCTCGCTTATCTTGTTAGAGTTAGAGCGAAGCACTACGTTGTAAACGCTCTCTTCGGGGGTAATCCTAACGAATTCCGTCTCATAGCCCACGAAGGTGACCGAAAGGCCTTTTGCGTCGCTTGGCACCTCAATGGAGTACTCGCCGTTCATATCGGTAGCCGTGCCGAGCAAAGGACGCTCCTTCTCTTTGAATTCCACCTTTACGGTCGCTCCTATGAGCGGCGAATTGTCGAAGTCGCCGTCAAGCACCTTGCCCTTTATTACACGCTGCTGAGCAAGCAACGTGAGAGGCAAAGCCATGAGCAATAATATAAATAGCTTCTTCATTATTTCTTGTTGTACTGTTTAGGCATGTCGAGAGCGTCCTCGATGCGTGAAACCAAATCCTGATAATGCAGTTTCTTCTGTTTGTTCCTGCATCTTTTGAGCTTTTTGTTCAGTAATTTATGTATTTTCTTAAGTTCTCCTCGCTTGATTGAGATTGCGTCGCTTGTACGCTCTATCTGCCCTGTGCTGAACTTCAGAGAGCGGGGAGCTGACGTGAGCCCTCGTTCAGCCATTTCTTCTTCACAGCAGAAATCTCTCTCGCCCGCATTGTCGAGCAAGGGATGCGTATCATATTCGGCGAGTCTTCTGTTCAGCTTGAGGCCCTCGGGCTCCGCTGCCGCTGTTATAAGAGCGTCCACAAAGCTCTTCTGCAGGCTGCGGTCCATGACATCGAGCCTCTTTCCCCTTTTTGTCTTGCGGAATATATGGTCATGGAGCATGTCCATCATCTCGTACGCAGTGAATGCCTTGCGACCGTTCTCATACTCATTTTCAAGCATGCGCATGATGCGTTCGTTCAGCATCATATCCCAAAGTATGTAGTTCTGCTGATTACGCAACGCAACGTTGGGATGCTCCTCGATAACGCCTATCGGCGTGCTGCGCTGGAAATACGTATAGTCGGCAACCTCGCAGTCGAAGAGCCATTCGGGGTAGGTAAGCACCTCGTCAATAAGGAAGTTCACAGCATCTCTCTGACGCTTTTTCTCAACGAACTTATAGCTCTTGCACCCATCACCGACTGTCGTGTTTTCCAAGTACATGCCGCCGATATTCGCCATTACATGATAGTGGTAAAGACTCCACTGGAAAAGCACGCCCGAATAGAGCTTTGCGGCATCGTCGTACGTCTGCGACGGCTCGCCCGTAGTTGTCCATGCTATTATGTTAGGCACTACCCTCTTCAGGTTAGCGATACCGTACTTCGCCGCCTTCATTGCGTTGTCGCCGAGGTCCTCGCTCATGGTGCGAGGGTCTATGGCTGTACGTGCCGGCTGTGCCTCGCTGTACTTATACAGCGGCGCATTATGCTTCTGAATAAGTTTTTCAAGCTCGACCTTCGCTATCTCCTCGTTAGGATACCAGCGATATCCCCACTCTATCGCAAACAAATCGTAAGGGCCGATGTGGGGTGAAAGGGGTTTCATACGGTCTTTGGGCTGGGCCACGTAGTTGAAACGGGCATAGTCCATTATTGAGGCCGATGTGCCTGATGTGAAGTTCTTGTTTCGGAGAGAATCGACAGAATAGGCCGCCGAAGCTCTCATATTATGACGGAGGCCGAGAGAGTGGCCTACCTCGTGGCATGCCACGAAGCGCACAGCATCGCCCATAAGCTCAATTGGAAGCTCATGAGTGCGGGCTGCAGGGTTGGTGGCTGCTGTCTGAACGACTATCCACTCTTTTATCAGTGACTGGACATTGTGCCACCATATGATGTCCGCTTCGAGTATCTCGCCTGAACGCAAGTCCACCGTAGAGGGGCCCATGGCATTCGCCTTTCTTGAAGCCGCGTGCGTAAGCACGGAATATTTCATGTCGTCGCCCTCGGCTGCTATGCTATCGGTATATTCAGCCACCTGTACCGCATTCTTGAAGCCCGCCTTCTCGAACGCAACGTTCCAATCCAGGATACCTTCTTTAATATAAGGTACGAGGTGAGCGGGCATAGCGTTGTCGATGTAGAAGACTATCGGCTTGACAGGCTCTACAAGCTCGCCTCTCATATATGCCTCTTCGTCCGAGGGCTCCAAACGCCAACGGGTGATGTAGTGCTTGTTCTCTACCGACTGCTGTTCGTCGCTGAACTGCAGCTTAGCGATAGAGAAATAACCGACCTTGTTGCTCTCTTCGCGCGCCATCATAGGCTCTTCGGGAAGCAATGTCAGGGTTGAGCTGACAACAGACGTCACATATACGCTTGCTCTGCCCTCAACAACCTTAGTCGTCAATTCCGAAGTAGCCGTGATATTGTTCTCGAAAGCTTTGATATCGATAATGCGAGAAAGGTCGGACTGAACGCTCGTACCGAGATTGATATTGTTGAAGAGGTCATTCACGCAGTTGTTCTTGCCGTTGAAGAGGTCGTTCACCATAAAGACAATCGAACTCTTGTCGGGTGAGACCGCATCAATCTTTATACGGGCTATGATAGGATTTACATAGTTGTTCTCGACAGAAGCCCTTATGATATCATCCTCGGGGACGTCGGGAGTTATTCTGTTCTGGCGTATCGTGACCTTTTTCAGCTCTTTGTCGGCCTCGAACAGGAGCGTCTGGTTCTGATATACTACGCCCTTGTTCACTCCTGCATCGTTGAGTTCTTTCTGCACCTTTTGCAAGCGATTGGTAACAAGGAAGTCACGTCCGAGAAGCTCTACTGGCATTTCGATATAGAATGTGTCGGACTTGCTTATAATATTGACTACGCCGTCGCTCTCAAAGAAGTCCCTGCCGGTTATCTTACTGTATACGGAATCAGTTTCCGTAATGTTCTTGTTTTCTGCGGCTTGCAGTGAATCGTTTTTCTGTTCTGCAACTACAGTGCTGTCAGTTGCATTAAAGCCTGTAAAGAATGTCAGTAATAGTAAAAAATTTCTTATCATGTTTTATATACTTAATTATGCGTGCATTGTGTCGTTTTGAATGGAATATTTCCATTTCATAAACCAAAATGGTTTTAAATTGCAAAATTAAAGAATTTTTTAAAAACAACAGGCCTAAAAAAGGCATAAAATGTAATTTTTGTTCAAAAAAAAGAAAAAAGCAAGATAATGCTGGCACAACAATGCGACATATGCAAAAAGCGATTGCTCCGTGATTCACATCAGGGAGCAACCTTAACACAAACACAAAATAAAACACGACAAAACTACTATGCAAACATTCACCTATCGCACTTTCATACGATTGCCGGGCACAGGTATTCACATATCCGTGAACAGCTTGGGGTGACTTGCAATAATAGAACATTGCCGCAAGCCGTTTTGTTTTCAAAAATAGTGTTAAAAAAGTAGCGGCAACCTGAAAAAGTCACCGCTACCATTACAAATGGACAGAGAATATCCTGCCCGCAAGCCCCCTGTTTTTATTTAAGCTTGGACATAAAACGCTCAACATCAACAATAAATCGCACATGCGTGCCTTTGCCTATTGTTCCGTTTCCGTCGCACGCCTCTACATCGAACGTGAGCTTACGGCCTTCGACCGCAGTAAGCGTAGCCGTAGCTTGAATTTCTGCGCCAAGCGGCGAGGGTTTCACATGAGTGGTGCTAATCTCGGAGCCGACGGTTGTCGAGCCTTCGGGCAAGAACGGAGCTACGGCGTTCATTGCGGCGTTCTCCATAAGCGCCACCATTGACGGAGTGGCAAAAACGTCAAGTCCGCCTGAGCCGACAGCCGAAGCGCAGACAGCTTCAGTAACAACGGCCTTGCTTGTGTATTTCAATCCTTCTTTTAGCATAATATTTTATTTTGCGATCGCAAAGTTAATCTTTTTTCCGTCATTGAAGCAAAGCGAATGCGACAAAAACAGTTTCTCATTTGTTACCAATAAAAAAGAATGGAACGAGATATTGTTTTTTGGCTTCATGGCAAGATTGAAGAGCTTTTGCTGCATACCGGAGTTTCGGAAAAATTACTCGAACGTTTCGAAAACCTCATTATTCTGCTCATTCTTTTCCTGTTCGCTTTTGCAATAATGGAGATAACATACAGGATAGCTCTTTTTACGGCAAGGCGTGTCGCTCAAAAAAAGCATTACGAATTTCTGCAGCACATAATAAAGGGCAAAAGAGTGCGAAGAGTCTCTTATATAATATTACCTATTACAATAGAGATTATGCTGCCGATTACGCTTTCCGGAAAGCCGACAACCCTCTTTTATATCGAAAAAGCCGTTTGGATTCTCTTCACGGTATTCGTCGTCATCGGCTTGAACACCCTGCTTACTACAATGGGAGAGTCGGCATTCAACAACAGCAAGTATCACGACAGGCCGATAAAGGGGTTCCTACAGATAACCCGCATAACAGTATTCATCATTGCGGCCATAATCATCGTTTCAATATTGACCGACAAGTCGCCGGTATACCTCATTGGCGGCCTGGGAGCTTTCGCCGCCGTACTTATGCTCATAGCCAAGGACAGCATAATGGGGTTTGTCGGAGGCTTCTTGCTGCTCGAGAACGACATGGTGCGGCTCGGCGACTGGATAGAGATTCCGGGAACGAGCATCAATGGCACTGTCTTCGACATAACTCTGACAATTGTCAAGGTACGAAACTGGGACAACACTATCGCTACAATACCGCCCTACTCCTTGATAAACGAGAGCTTCATCAACTGGCGAGGGATGAGCGAGAGCGGAGGAAGGCGCATCGCACGCGGCTACACCGTTAAGATAGACAGCATAAAGCCATGCGACAACAGGATATTGAGCAGCATCAAAAGGCTTGACAAGGAGCTGGAGAAATCGTTCGCCGCAGCAAGCGACGGCAGCGATGCGTTAGAGAACACCAATGCCGGCATTTTCCGCAGATACGCCGAAAGATATCTGCTCCGCCACCCTATGATAAGAAAAGACATGCTAACGATGGTAAGGACTCTTGAGCCTACAGAGAATGGCTTGCCAATACAGTTCTATTGCTTCACGGCTACGACCGACTGGAACGAGTACGAAAATATCCAGTCGGAAATAATGGAGCATTTCGCATCGGTCATGCCGCTGTTCGAGTTGTACCCGTTCCAGAGCTCAGGGGCGCGCGATACTATAAACAGCGGGCTTATTGAAGGGCAATATCCGGTAGAACATATCGAAGGGCTGCCGTTCAGAACATTCAAATAAGCAGCGCCGCATGCAATGCAATGCCAAAAAGAACAAGGCTTGGCAATAATATACCGCCGGCACATCACGCTTAACATCTTTTGCACAAAAACGTACAATAGTCGGAATTTATTGACAGGGGACATCGGTACCTTTTGTACTAATTTTGCAAGCAATTTGGAACAATTATACATTTTTTACATCAAAAGGATAATATTATGACTAAAATCAAAGGAAGCTGCGTACTCATTACAGGCGGCGCGTCGGGAATCGGACGCATAATGGGACGCATGGCTATTGAAAAAGGCGCAAGACAACTTGTCATTTGGGATATAAACGAAACTAATATAGCATCGACGGTAGATGAATACAGCAAAACAGGCAAAGTAAAGGGTTACAAGGTCGATGTCTCGGACAGCGCTCAAGTAAAGAATGCAGCCGCCATGACAGTAAAGGAGTGCGGCAATGTAGACATTGTGATAAACTGCGCCGGCATTGTCACGAGCAACGCCACATTCGACAAGCAGACGACCGACGAGATTGAACGCACCATAAAGATAAACACCGTTGCCCCTATGGTAGTCGCCCGCGAGTTCCTGCCGGGAATGATAGAGCGCGACCGCGGACATGTATGCAACATAGCATCGGCGGCAGGCATGATCTCAAACCCGAAGATGTCGGTCTACGTTGCGAGCAAATGGGGAATTATTGGTTGGAGCGACAGTGTACGCATTGAGCTCAAGCAGATGAAGAGCAAGGTACGCTTCACTACAATCGCTCCTTATTTTATAAATACCGGAATGTTCGACGGTGTAAAATCACGCATTTTCCCTATACTCAAACCCGAGCCGACAGCCAGGAAAATCATCAGGAGCATCGAGAAAAACAGAAACTTCAAGGGCATACCTTTCGGATATCATTTTATACGTTTTTGCCAAGCTTTGTTGCCTACCTCGATTTTTGATTATATCTTTGGGGAAGTTGTTGGTATATTTCATGCGATGGATAACTTTACCGGTCGTAAAAAATAGACATGACAATGAAGATAGAAAACACTGACATACAAGATATTAAAGAGATTGCAAAAGCTCAGAAAGAGTTCTTCGAGAGCAATGCGACCTTAGATATAAAGTTCAGAAAGCGACAACTCAAAAAGTTGCGTTCCGCCCTCGCTGAATGGCAAAAGCCACTCTGCGAGGCCCTTTGGCTTGACCTGCACAAATCACAGGAAGAGGCTATAATGACCGAGCTGAGCATAGTGGCAGGAGAAATAAAGAATCATATTTCGCACATAGGCAAATGGAGCCGCCCGCACAAGGCATGCACTCCGCTGAAGATGATGCCATCACGCTGCAAGGTAGTAAGCGAGCCTCTTGGAAATGCTTTGATTATGGCGCCCTGGAACTACCCGGTGCAGTTGTTGCTGAACCCGCTTGTGGGAGCTATTTCTGCAGGATGCACGGCTATTCTTAAGCCGTCGCCCTACGTTCCGAATGTCTCTAAGGTCATTGAGGAGATGATAAAAGCGACATTCGACAAGCAGTACATAGCAGTAGTTCAAGGCAACAGAGATGTAAACACCGCCTTGCTCGCCATGAAGTTCGACATAATATTCTTCACAGGCAGCCCCGACTTGGGACGCAAAGTAATGGAGGCTGCGGCAAAGAACATCACGCCTGTAGTGCTTGAGCTCGGAGGCAAAAGCCCGTGCATCGTGGACAAGGAGGCCGATATAAAGATTGCGGCGAAACGTATCGCATGGGGAAAGACCCTTAATGCAGGGCAGACATGCATAGCCCCTGACTACCTGCTTATTCACAACAGCAGAATCGATGAGTTCGCAAAAGAGTTCGCCAACGCCGTCAGATGCCTGCACGGAGAAGATATCAAGAATAGCCGTCATTATGTAAGGCTCGTAAGCGACAAGGCGTTCGAACGTGTCAGCCAATACATTAATGAGGGAAAAGTAGCGTACGGAGGAAGAACGGACAGTGCGGAGCGATTCATAGAGCCTACCCTATTGACCAACGTTCCGCTTGCGGCAAAGGTTATGAACGAAGAGATATTCGGGCCTGTGCTGCCGATGATTCCCTTTGAAGAGCGTGATGAGATTATAAAATTCATTCGAGAGAGGGAAAAGCCGCTTGCGTTGTACTACTTTGGCAAGGTACGGCACGGCAATGAAGTGATACGGCGAACATCGGCCGGAGGCTCATGCATAAATGACGTGATAATGCATATAGCAAATGAGAACATGCCGTTCGGCGGTGTCGGGAATTCCGGCATGGGACGCTATCATGGCAAGCTCAGCTACGATGCTTTCTCGCACGAGAGGGCCGTGGTTACGACAACTACGCTCATAGACCTTCCTTTCCGTTACATGCCTTACCGCATGTTCGGGCTGGTGAAGAGGCTGCTATAGTTTATTAAGCTACTGATAGGCAAAGCCTGTCGGTAGCTTATTTAGAAATATTTCTAAAACCTATTATATGAAAGAACATCTACTCAGACTGGACACGCTCAACATAAATTTGGGCTCCGGAGAAATGGTTATTGTAAACTTCATTCTCGCCTTTGTAATGTTCGGTGTTGCGCTCAGCATCAGAACATCGACATTCAAGAGCGTATTCCGCAAACCGAAGTCGGTAATCGCAGGCCTTGTGCTGCAGTGGTTCTGCCTGCCCGCAATCACATGCCTCTTGACAATTGTATTGAACCCTGTCATTACTCCTATGGTAGCTTTGGGTATGATACTCGTGGCCTCTTGCCCCGGCGGCAACATATCGAACTTCCTCTCATCGCTATCAAAGGGAAATGTTGAGCTTTCGGTATCGCTTACGGCTGTTACGACACTGTTCGCATCTATTATCACTCCATTGAATTTCTGGTTCTGGGGCACGCACTACTGCCGTTTTGCATCTATCAGGAACGATGTTCCCACATTGGATATACCTTTTACAGAGATTCTGTCACAGATTATCCTTATCCTCGGTTTTCCTATTGTACTCGGCTTGCTGTTCTCACACTACTTCCCCAATGTTTCAAAGAAGATCATCAAGACTACGCAAATACTTTCAATCCTATTCTTCATAGGAATGGTTTTAGTCTCATTGACACAGGTTCTTTCGGGTCTGGAACAGCGTTGGGAGGTTTACGCAGCTATTCTTTGCGCTTTGGTAATTGTGGTCATACACAATTTCTTCGCATTAAGCACCGGCTTCTTCGGAGGAAAAGCATGCAAGGCTCCTGTCAAGGACTGCCGTACGCTGGCTATTGAAGTGGGCATCCAGAATTCCGGCCTTGCGCTTGCGTTGCTCCTCAACCCGGCGATATTCTCACCGGATATTTGGGGCAGCAACGGCGGTATGGTTATAGTAGCCGCATTGTGGGGTATATGGCACATTGTTTCAGGCCTGACAATTTCATACTTCTTCCGTCGTTCAAAAACAGCATGAGGCAATGGCTAAAAGAAAAAAAATACAGGACAACGACACCGGGTATAATTGCCTGAGATGCTATGTATGCGGTACGCTCAAACGCTCCTACCGCAGAACAAGATTTATAGGTAAGGAAAGAATACCTAAGGATGGTGCAGTAATACTCGCACCTAACCACACGGGCGCTCTATTGGACGCTTTAATAATTCTGACAATGGCGAAACAGCCTGTGGTATTTCTTGCCCGTGCCGACATATTCAAGAATCCTAAACTCGCAAAGATTTTCCGCTTCTTCAAAATGATGCCTGTCATGCGCATGCGGGACGGCTTTGAGGAGGTAAAGAAGAACAACAGGACTATTGAAATTGCTGCAGACGTACTGAAGAGCAGAGTGCCTATATGCATATTCCCCGAAGGAACTCACCAGACCAAGCGTTCTATGCTGCCTCTCTCAAAAGGCATATTCCGCATAGCGTTGCAGGCAAAGAGCATTATGCCCGACACCCCGCTTTACATCGTCCCCGTGGGAGTGCGTTACGGCAACTGGTTCCGTTACCGTTCTACAGTGACCGTTCAGATAGGCAAGGCGATTAATGTAGGGGAGTTCATTTCGCAGAATGAGGAGATGACGCCTCAAGAGCAGATAAACAAAATGAGAAAGTTGCTCGACGAGCGAATGAAAGAGAATATCTTCTACATTCCTAACGACGAGGCATATGACGCAACAGCCGAGATATGCGCGGCAATGTCTGCCGAGCAGCTCAAAAAACTGAAAGGACAGGCCAAAGAGGCCGACATAATGACCCTCGCCGACAACATGACAGTAAAGAAGCTCGGTGAGATAAGAGCGAAAGACGAGAGACTTGCCGAAAAGCTTGTTTCGCTCGGCAACGAGGCCTTCGAGCTACGTAACAGAAAACGAATAAGCCTGAAATCGGTCGCAAGACGTTCAACCCCGCTATGCAACATCATGAAGTCACTGCTGTTGCTGGCTACACTGCCCTACACCCTTGCGGCAATGGCGGCCGTTTCACCTACAGCTTTGCTGAACAGCATTCTGCTCAAGAAATTCAAGGACCGTGCATTCCACAATTCAGTGCGCTTTGTCATAAACCTTGTCATATGGCCATTGCTGCTGGCAATATATGCAGTCATCGCATTCGTATTCCTGCCCGCTCATTGGGCATTGCTGGCAGTCGTGTGTACAATACCGGCTCCGGCGGTGGCGCAGGACGCATGGAGAGCCGTTCGCATTATGATATCGGACTGCAAGCTATGCAGTTGCAGGGCTTTGAGAAACAAATACGACGAAATAAGAGAAATAATCCTAAATAATTGATACTATGAAAAAATGCATATTGACTCTTTTGGCTATTATGCTGATTTCGACAAACCTGTTCGCATCGGAAGGTGACAGCAGGGCCGATTCTACCGAAAATAAGAAAAAAGATATCGTAAAGAAAGGCTTCAGCATAGGCCCTTTGCCTATTGTCGCCTTTGACGCCGACAAGGGCTTCCAGCTCGGAGCGTTGCTTAACCTGTATGACTTCGGTGACGGCAGCCAATACCCGAACATGCGTCAGAAGCTCTACTTCGAGGCGTCGTTCTTTACTAAAGGCTCGCAGCTTTTCGTTCTTTCGTATGACAACAAGTTCCTTATCCCCGGCGTACGCTGGTCGAGTTCTCTTGTGCTCGCTAACGAAAAGGCTATGGACTTCTACGGCTTCAACGGTTACATGTCGTACTATGATTATGAGAGAATCGCTATGGGCAAGGACAAGAAGAACACCGACCCGAATGCTTTCATTTACAGCCCGATGTACCGTAAGAACCGCTTGAACCTGCTGTTCAAGAGCGACTTCACGGGCAACATATGGAAAAAGAAGCTCTTCTGGGAGGCCGGCTACCAGTTCAACTACATCAAAGTAGGCTACAAAGACCAGCAGGCGCTTAACCTTGACAAGATTAATAAGAACAAAGCCGAGAACAAGATGTACCCCGCGACAGAGCCTACCCTGTTCGACCTTTACCGCAAATGGGGCATCATACCTGAAGATGAAGCCTGGGGCGGCTTTAACAGCATACTGCGCTTAGGCTTGCTGTTCGACACCCGAGACAAGGAGAGCGCTCCCTCAAAAGGCATATGGGCCGAGGGACACGTGACGATTGCGCCTAAGTGGCTTGGGACATCAGTACCCCACTACCGCTACTCATTGACATTCCGTCACTATGTGCCCATTGTAAAGAACGACGTTCTTACATTCGCATATCGATTGAACTACGAAGGCACATTCGGCAACAAGACACCTTACTACGCAATGCCTTTCATCACCGTAATGGGAGCCCAGTACGACCGTGACGGCATGGGCGGCTACCGTACAGTACGAGGACTGCTGCGCAACCGTGTGCAAGGTCTTGACATGGCGACATATAACGTTGAGTTCCGTTGGCGTTTCGTAAGCTTCAAGCTATGGAAACAGAACATTGCGTTCGGTCTTAACGTCTTCAGCGACGGTACAATGGTCACAAGAAAATACGACATGTCGTTCAAGGCCACGCCGGAACAGCTCGGCGAGGACTTCACGAAGGTCAAGGCCGCTTACGACGCTTACATGGAGGGAAGGCCAAAAAGCGACCGTCCTCACATTACCTTTGGTGGCGGCTTGCGTTTCATCATGAACCAGAACTTCATTGTAGCATTCGAATACGGTATGCCTGTAAGCCGTTTCTGCAAGGACCCTGTAATCAAGAAGCAGGACGGCAACGGAGCATTCTACATAAATACAGGCTTTCTGTTCTAACAGAAAACCCTGTTTTAATACAAAAGGTCTTGACGCTGTGGTCAAGACCTTTTGTATTTAGAAAGGAACTGCATTGCCGCCTCCCGACAATTCGGGCGGCATAGAGCTGCCTTGCAGATATTCGGGCAGGTCGGGAACCGTTGAAGAGTCCATAGGCATGCTCACGTTCATCTTAGAGCCTCGCATCACGGGCATATCGCCCGGAGGCGGAGCGAGCGTCTCGTCGTCAAGGTTCATGAACCTCGCATACTCCTTGCGGAAGACGAGAGGCACATTGTCGAGCCCGCCGTTACGATGCTTTGCAATAATAATTTCAGCCTTTCCTCGCCAATCGAAATCGCCGTCCTTGTATATATGGAAATATTCGGGACGGTTTACGAACATTACGATATCGGCATCCTGCTCAATGGCTCCCGATTCACGAAGGTCGCTGAGCTGAGGACGCTTTCCCTCGAGGCCTTCACGTCCTTCGACGTTACGGTTAAGCTGACTGAGCGCCATGATAGGAATGTTCAACTCCTTCGCGAGTCCCTTCAAGGCACGTGAAATGGTACTGATTTCCTCTTGACGGTTACCTTTGCCTACGTTGGCGGTCATAAGCTGCAAGTAGTCGATGAATATCATCTTCACGCCATGCTCTCGCACCATGCGGCGTGCCTTTGAACGAAGCTCGAACACTGACAGCTGCGGCGTGTCGTCGATATAAAGAGGAGCGTTCTCAAGAGCGACTATCTTGCTGTCGAGCTGCCCCCATTCATATTTTTCGAGCTGTCCGCTACGGATTTTGTCACCAGGTATCTGACAGACGTTACATATAAGACGCTGAACAAGCTGCACGTTACCCATCTCAAGCGAGAACATGCCGCAGGGAATGCCCTGGTCAATGGCCATGTTGCGTATGAGCGAGAGCGCGAAAGCCGTCTTGCCCATAGCAGGACGTGCCGCAAGGATTATAAGGTCGGTCGGTTGCCAACCCGACAGCACCTTGTCGAGACGATGATAGCCGGTACTCAAGCCGCTGATACCGCTCGTGTTTTTTGAGGCTGTCTGTATCTGCTGATACGCCTGCTTGATTACGGGATTTATTTGAGTATAGTCCTTTTGCATGTTATGGCGTGAAATCTCAAACAGCTCCGATTCGGCCTGCTGCATGAGTTCCTCGACATCCTGCGTCTCATCGAAAGCCTGCACCTGCGTCTTGCTCGTGAACTTAATGAGGTCGCGGGCAAGCTTTTTCTGCGCTATGATATTGGCATGATACTCGATATTGACCGAAGAGACCACCTTGCTTGTCAGCTGGGCTATATATACAGGACCGCCGACCTCCTCGAGCGTTCCTTTGCTGCGGAGATACTCCGCAACGGTAAGAATGTCGATAGGCCTGTCGCTAAGGTCCATCTGCTGTATCGCCTCGAAAAGCAGCTGATTGCGTTTGTCGTAGAACGATTCCGGCTTAAGCACGCCTCCCAGGCGGCCAATCGCATCGCTGTCAATCATCAATGCTCCAAGCACGGCCTCTTCGATATCGAGAGCCTGAGGCTGCACGTTGCCGTACTCGCTCAACTTAGGTACGGAAACCGCAGACTGTCTGCGGCGTGTCGTTGTCTTTCTTTGTGTATTATCTTCCATTGTATCAAAATTCCGACTGCGAAATTACATACATTGGAGCTAATATTCAAAAAGGCAATGTCATGCTTTTCAACAAAAAACAACAAGTTATCAACGGGATATTAAAAAAATGGCTAAATTTGCCATTGACAGCATAACACACTTACAGAATGATAACATTTCCTAACGCAAAGATAAATCTCGGACTCGACATTGTAGAGAAACGCCCTGACGGATACCACAACCTTGAATCCTTGTTCTACCCTATTCCCATTCACGACATGCTTGAGATTACCGTGAGCGATGACGAGTTTGGGTTTACCATGTATAATGCGAAGTTCGACGGTGACGAGAATGACAACCTTGTCGTAAAGGCGTACAATCTGCTTGCAAAGGAACACGCATTGCCGAAAGTCAGAATATCACTGTACAAGAACATCCCTACAGGCGCAGGAATGGGCGGAGGAAGCGCTGACGCCGCATTCACGCTGAAGATGCTGAACGAGATTGCATCCCTGAGGCTCAGCGATGAACAGCTTGAGGAATATGCGGCGAAGATTGGAGCGGACTGCGCATTCTTCATCAAGAACAGGCCGGCTTTCGCAACAGGAATAGGAAATGTGCTTACACCCGTCGATTTTACTCTTAAAGGGTACCACATCGCCGTGGTCAAGCCCGATATTCATGTTTCGACAAAAGAGGCCTACTCCCTTGTATCTCCCGCATACCCCGAGAAGCCATTGAAAGAGATAATAACGAAGCCTGTCGAAGAGTGGAAAGAGGATATGAAAAACGATTTCGAGAAGAGCATATTCGCAAAGCACCCTTCCGTAGCCGGCATAAAAGAGAAGTTATACTCTATGGGAGCTGTTTACGCCTCAATGTCGGGAAGCGGGTCTTCATTCTTCGGCATATTCAAAAGCGAGCCTGACGCAAGTGCATTGGAACGGCAGTTTGCAGGCATGTACTGCAAACGCATGGAGCTGTAGCACTACCGCTATATCTCAATTTCAAGGCCGTCGTAGGCTAAATGAACGCCAGGAGGCAGGCATTTCTCTATTTTCGCATGCAGCCCGATGTGGTGCATCATATGCGTGAAATAGACCTCCCTCGGTTTAATTTTATCTACAATCGCAAGGGCTTCAAGCACTGTCTGGTGCGTCATATGAGGCTTTGAGAAACGAAGAGCGTTCATCACGAGCACCTCTACACCTTGCAACTTATCAAGTTCACTTGGCTCGATGTAGCTCATGTCGGTAATGTATGCGAGCTTGCCGAAGCGGTAGGCAGTTATCGGCATCATGCCATGAAAAACCCTCAATGGAGTGACCTCGATAGTTCCGACCTTGAAAGGAGTGTTATTAACCACGGAACGCACTGCGATATTAGCGACGCCGGGATATTTCACCTTGTAGAAGCAGTAAGGGAAGAATGAGCGTATCTGCATCTCGGTCTCCCTGTCGGCATAAATAGGCAGTTCCTTAGCGGAGGTGAACGGACGCAGGTCGTCTATTCCCACTATATGGTCGTAATGCTTATGAGTAAGAAGAAGAGCGTCAATTTTCTTTACATCAGCCTTAAGGATTTGCATACGGAAGTCGGGGCCGCAATCAATAAGTATTACGGTATTGCCGTCATCAATGAGCGCTGACGAACGCAGGCGTGAATCACGAGGATCGCTCGACGTGCACACCTCGCACTTACAACCTATTTCGGGCACGCCGGTAGAAGTTCCTGTACCTAAAAACCTTAATTTCATTGCATTAGGCTATTACATTGACCTCCATACAAAGTTCTACACCGAACTTTTCCTTTACCGATTTTACAACAGCCGCTGCAAAATCAAGAACATCACGCCCTGTAGCTCCGCCCCTGTTTATGACCACAAGAGCCTGGTGCTGATAAACTCCCACATGCTCATGAGGGCTCTGTTTCCACCCGCATTGCTCAATGAGCCAACCGGCAGAAAGTTTTACATCGCCACTTGCCGTCGGGTAGCTTGGCATGCTCGGATACCGCTGCTTTAAAGCATCTGCGACAGGAGCCGGAACAACGGGATTCATAAAGAAACTGCCGGCGCTGCCGATCTCTGAAGGAGCCGGCAGCTTCGCGTTGCGTATCATGCATACGGCTTTGCGTACATTGGCAAGAGTCGCTCCGCCAAGCTCTTCAACCTTTTCGTTCAGGTTACCATAGGCGAGTTTGAATTGCGGTTGCTTTGAGAGCCTGTATGTCACATACGTAATTATATGCTTGCCCTTTTCCGCAGCCTTGAATATGCTATGGCGGTATGAGAAATCACAGTCATCGTGCAGGAAAATATGCTTTGACGCATCGGCAATAGCTATAGTCTCGACCTTTGTTATCAGCTCTCCGGCCTCTCTACCGTATGCTCCGACATTCTGTACGGCGCTCGCCCCTACTTCGCCGGGAATGGCCGAAAGATTTTCAAGGCCTCCCCACCCTTGCGAAACAGTGTATTCAACAAGCTCGTCCCAATTTACGCCGCTGCCTACACGCAAGAGAACGCTTTCATTATCCTCGCTCACAAGCTCGACACCCTTTATGGCTGAATGGAATACCGTTCCGTGAAAATCGTTCACGAAAAGCAGATTGCTTCCGCCGCCTATGACAAGCAACTTGTCGTCGAAACCTCCGTCAAGGAAAGCAAGAAGCTCCTCTTCGTTAGAGAACTCAACGAAGTTTTCGGCAACAGCCTCTATGCCAAACGTGTTGCGTGATAATAATTGGTATTTCTTAGAGTGTTTAAGCATAGCGACTTATCAATTTATAACATTCCACACAGCCATCATATGACAGATAGTTCCGAGCAGAACAAAGAAATGAAATACCGTATGAATATATCTTACCTTATGGAAACTGTAGAAGACCGCTCCCGTAATATACGCTACGCCTTCGCCGACAACCCAAAGGAATGTCGAAAGTTCTACTGAGTCATAGAACTCCTTAGTAGCGACAAGTATCGTCAGTCCCATAAGAACATAGCACGTGGTTTCAAGCACGCTATGCTTCTTAAGGCTGTAAAGGCTCAGGAACGTTCCTGCAATTGCGCACAGCCAGCAGAAAGCGAAGATGCCCCACCCCCAATAGCCTGTATCACGCATAGCGATGAGCGTTATCGGCGAGTAGCTTCCCGCAATGTGCCAGTATATAGCAGCATGGTCGAGCTTTCGCAGCGTACGGCACCATTTGCTGTCGGCAGGGCACGAGTGATAAAGAGTAGAGAAGACGTACGACGATAGCATTCCGAAAAGGTACAGCAGAATGCTCGCTATTGTTACCGCATCGCCGCCATTGGATATTACAGTCCTTAAGAAGATGAAACCGACTGCGACACCGCCCACAACGCCTGCCGCATGGGAAATCGTATTCCACCTCTCCTCTCCTATCGTGTATTTTTTTACATTTTCATTCATATCATACATGCTACGCATTCCACGAATATGGACATGGATGTGACACAAAGCAAAGATACCTTATTTTTTTTAGAAATTGGTTTACTTATGTTTAATTTAAGCAAATTGATGTTTTTTAAGCATAATAAGAATAAAATGCATAAATAACGAACAAAGGGGTGACTAAAAAGTAAATTTGCTACCCTGAATTTGGCGACGCTCGTTGTAAAACAACAAAGTAAACTTTGTGTTTAACTCGTTTGCACAAATTTCCTGTGTTACGTTTGCCTTCAAAATCCTCATTTACGCTCAGTAAATTAACCCTTTGTGGCTTTTCCTCCTCGCTACTCGGCAAAGAAAGCAAGCACTCTTTGCTCTCGTTAGCAGCGTCGGTTGCGGTT
>JAFTRV010000004.1 GCA_017462065.1 Bacteroidaceae bacterium | reverse complement strand
GAGACATTATGCTCTGCACAATACTCCTCTATTGAAAGGATTTCTTCACGTGTCATCATAATCTTGAAAATTTGTAAGGTTATGATGCAAAAGTAGAAAGCATTGTTACATGATGCAATATGCATTTTATCGGATGCTTACTATACAATTAATGTTAAAATTATGGAGCTTTTTGCTTCTTGTGCTGTTTCTTGCAGTATCTTCGCATTATAATATATATAAGATGACACTTTCTATAGTTTATTTTCTTGTCGGCATTGTATTGGTGATTAAAGGTGCCGGCTTCTTGACTCGCGGAGCTTCGGCTCTGGCACGCAGGTTCAATATAAGCGAGCTTGTGATAGGTCTCACGATAGTGGCTCTGGGCACATCGTTGCCGGAACTTGTCATAAGCGTAGGTTCTGCAATAAAAGGCAACTCGGGCATAGCGCTTGGCAATATTGTAGGAAGCAATATTTTCAATGGCATGTTCATTCTTGGAGTGGCAGCTCTGATTACGCCGGTGAAGTTCAATCCGCGCATGCTGACAAGGGAGCTTCCTTTCAATCTGCTTGCCTCGGTCGTTCTTCTTCTGCTGTCGGGCAGCATGCTCGTAGGCGGTGCTGCGGGCGAGTTCATATCACGTTACGACGGCATGATTATGCTCTGTTTCCTGGCTGTGTTTATCCGCTACACGTTCTCGATACCTTCGGACGGCGAACCGGACGAGAAGGGCGAAACGATGGGCTTCGGCAAAATCACGCTCTTTGTAGCTGCGGGGCTGGCTATGCTTATCTTTGGCGGCAACATCTTCGTCAATGGCGCATCGGGCATCGCTCGCATGCTCGGAATGTCCGAGGCTGTTATAGGGCTTACAATAGTCTCTGCCGGCAGTTCGTTGCCCGAACTCGCCGTCTCTGTCAATGCCGCGCGCAAGGGCAATGTCGGCATCGCCCTCGGAAACGTGCTTGGCAGCAACATTCTCAATATTTTCCTCATTCTGGGCTGCAGCGCTACGATTTCGCCGATAAGCCTCGACGGCTTCAGCTTTGTCGATAACTACGTGCTGCTCGCTTCGTCGCTGCTGCTGTATATCGTTGCCCGTTTCGGAGGCAAAAGCACTATAACCCGTTTCGAGGGAGGTCTGCTTGTAGCATTATATGTGGCTTATACGACATATCTCGTTATTAATGCCTGAACTGTGCCGTCTGCCAATTTGTCGCATTATGGCATGCGTTTGAACTCTTTTGGCATATAAAACATTTTGGCATGTTTTTGGTTATATGAATAATGTGCATGCATCTATGCGGCTCTATATGAATATTAAGTAATAACAAATAAAAATCAATTACGATGAACATTAAACCATTGGCAGACAGAGTGCTTATTTTGCCTCAGCCTGCAGAAGAGAAGACAATCGGCGGTATAATCATTCCTGACACAGCAAAGGAGAAACCGCTGCAGGGCAAGGTCGTGGCTGTAGGCAACGGCACAAAGGACGAGGAGATGATTGTCGCGGTAGGCGACCAGGTGCTTTACGGCAAGTATGCAGGTACGGAACTCGAATTCGAGGGCGAGAAGTATCTTATCATGCGCCAGAGCGATGTTCTTGCGGTTATCAAGTAATGTTGAACAATTAAATTCTATCTGATATGGCAAAAGAGATTTTATTCAATATGGACGCTCGCGACCAGCTGAAGAAAGGCGTGGACGAGCTTGCGAATGCGGTAAAGGTAACGCTCGGTCCTAAGGGACGCAATGTTATCATTGAGAAAAAGTTCGGCGCTCCGCACATCACTAAGGACGGCGTTTCGGTAGCTAAGGAGATTGAACTCGCCGACGCATACATGAACACAGGCGCTCAGCTCGTGAAGTCGGTGGCTTCAAAGACCAACGACGACGCCGGTGACGGTACGACGACTGCCACTCTGCTTGCACAGGCAATAATCACAGAGGGCCTGCGTAACGTTACTGCAGGCGCTAACCCAATGGACCTGAAACGAGGCATCGACAAGGCGGTGACAAAGGTTGTCGATTCTATCAAGGCACAGAGCGAGGAGGTTGGCAACGACTATGACAAGATTGAGCAGGTAGCTACAATCTCGGCGAATAACGATGCCGAAATAGGCAAGCTCATCGCCGACGCTATGCGCAAGGTATCTAAGGACGGCGTAATCACCATCGAGGAGGCTAAGAGCCGCGACACTACAATTGGCGTTGTTGAGGGCATGCAGTTCGACCGTGGCTATCTGTCGGCGTACTTCATTACCGATACCGAAAAGATGGAGTGCCAGATGGATAATCCTTTCGTGCTTATCTACGATAAGAAAATAACCAATCTCAAGGATATGCTTCCTATTCTCGAAGCGGCTGTTCAGACAGGACGTCCTCTGCTTATCATCGCCGAGGATGTAGAGAGCGAGGCTCTTACTACGCTTGTAGTGAACCGTCTGCGTTCACAGCTCAAGATTTGCGCTGTAAAGGCTCCCGGCTTCGGCGACCGTCGCAAGGATATGCTCGAGGATATCGCAACGCTTACAGGCGGTATCGTTATTAGCGAGGAGAAGGGCATCAAGCTCGAGCAGGCTACGCTCGATATGCTCGGAACTTGCGGCAAGATAACCGTAAGCAAGGACAATACTACTATTGTCGATGGCAACGGCGACAAGGAGGCTATTGCGGCAAGGGTGGCTCAGATAAAGGCTCAGATTGCTACAACAAAGAGCGACTATGACAAAGAGAAGCTTCAGGAGCGTCTCGCTAAGCTCGCGGGCGGTGTCGCTGTCCTCTATGTTGGCGCGGCGTCTGAGGTTGAGATGAAGGAGAAGAAAGACCGTGTCGATGATGCATTGTGCGCTACACGCGCGGCAATAGAGGAGGGTATCGTTCCCGGCGGCGGCGTGGCTTATATCCGTTCAATCGACTCTCTTGAGAATCTTGAGACTGTAAATGCTGACGAGAAGACCGGCGTTGCCATTGTGAAGCGTGCTATTGAGGAGCCTCTCCGTCAAATCGTTGCCAACGCCGGCAAGGAGGGCGCTGTAGTAGTGCAGAAGGTGCGTGAGGGCAAAGGAGACTATGGTTACAATGCCCGTACCGAGGTTTACGAGAACCTCTTCGCCGCAGGTGTCGTAGACCCCGCTAAGGTGACACGTGTGGCTCTTGAGAACGCAGCTTCCATCGCGGGCATGTTCCTGACAACGGAGTGCGTGATTGTGGAGAAGAAAGAGGATAAGCCCGAAATGCCTATGGGCGCTCCCGGCATGGGAGGCATGGGCGGTATGATGTAAGAATATCATAAACGATAAAGCAATCTGGCGGCAAAAATATTTTTGCCGCCAGATTTTTCTTTTAAAAAAGGAGAACGGGCAGAGATTGAGATTACCGTTCTCCTAAGTACAACTGCATGTTCAGTAAGCCTCCGATAAAATGCATATTGCATCATGTAACAATGCTTTCTACTTTTGCATCATAACCTTACAAATTTTCAAGATTATGATGACACGTGAAGAAATCCTTTCAATAGAGGAGTATTGTGCAGAGCATAATGTCTC
>JAFTRV010000028.1 GCA_017462065.1 Bacteroidaceae bacterium | reverse complement strand
AGTTTGTGCCGCACGGGTTGCGATTAGGCGGTGTTGCCAACAAAAGGCAGACTGTTCTTAGATAAGATGCTCACGCTCGGCAAAGTAAATGAATTTCCTTTGCACTCACTTAATCGCATCTTTCCCTGTGCCGGGGCTTTTCGTCCTTTTGGCTGCCAAAAGGACATGATAGAACGACAACAAAAAGAATAAACGACAACAGATTAAGGGTAAAAACAAAGTAGGAACGTTACCGCTTAATCATCTGAAGTTGCGAACGAACCCAACAAAGCCCACATAGAATTTCTACTGAGCCAGAATCTTTACGGGGTCTGTTGACATTTAGAGTTTATAGATTAACGTACGCTATCAAAGGTGAAAACTGAAAGGTGAAAGCTTGTACTAACTATTGTGGTTAAAGGTGAAGTTCGCTTTTCTGTACTCTGTTATCTGTTCTCTGTATTATAGTTAAACTCTAAACTCTTAACTCTCATCGTTCCACAGCTGGGAACGCTTTTCCCTCTTCCAATACCTCAATGGCTTTTTGTACTGTCGGGTCGTCGAGGTTTATATATTTCACATGTTCGAGCATGCCCTGTATCTGGTATATTATATTTGAATATAACGCATGCTTTAGTATGTCGTTCGATTTTGCGATCAGGTCGTGTCTTGGCTTCAGCCCCTTGCTGTCGGCGAACTTTACGAACTCGTCCACCAATGGCTGCGTGTCGAGGTGACGTGCCATCTCTTCGTGTCCTTTCAGCTTTGACAGGGTAGGACGGTTGCGGTCGCTGTATTTCAACGCAAAGCGTGTGATAAGCCCGCGCGAAAAGGCCTCTTGCGTGTATGACGTCACGTTGGCGGTGTCGCTCGACACGAATATGTCGGGCATGATGCCTCCGCCGCCATATACCGTTCTGCCTTTCTTGGTCTTGTATACAAGCTCTTCGTTCTGGTGTATGCTGTCCTCGGAAAAGAACTCTCCACGGTTGTATCTCTCAAGGAGGTCGAGCTCGTACGTTCCTTTCTCGCCTTTGGTGTAGGGCTTCTGTATGCAACGGCCCGACGGCGTGTGGTAACGGGCGATAGTAAGACGCATCATTGAGCCGTCGCTAAGCACGAACGGTTGCTGCACGAGTCCTTTGCCGAACGTGCGTCGTCCTATGATTGTTCCACGGTCGTTGTCCTGTATGGTGCCTGCTATAATCTCGCTTGCGGATGCCGATGTCTCGTCTACGAGTACCACTAACGGCGTCTTTTGGAACATGCCGTATCCGTTGGCCTTCTCGATGATTTTCTCGCTGTTGTCACCTTCGGTGTATACGATGACATCGCCTCTGTCAAGGAATTGGTTTGCCATTTCAAGGGCTATGCCCATGTAGCCTCCGCCGTTGCCTCTGAGGTCTATAATAATACCCTGTGCGTTATTGCTCATGAACATGGCGAGGGCCTGAACGAATTCGCCGAACGTGTTCTCGGCAAAGCGCTCTATGCGTACATAGCCCCATTTGCCGTTTATCATGTACGTGGCGTCAATGCTCTCCACGGCAATGTCGTCGCGGCGTATGGTAAAGTCGAGCAGGTCTTTCTCGCCGTATCGCTGTATGCCCAGCTTTACATAGCTTCCTTTTGGGCCTTTGAGCTTTTTCATGGCGGCATCGTCTGTGCATACGCCCTTGCCAACGAACAATGTGTCGTTCACCTTTATTATTCGGTCGCCCGCAAGCATGCCTGCCTTTTCCGACGGTCCGCCGGGTATTATGTCGCTGATGTGTATGGTGTCCTCTTGTATTGTGAAGCGTATGCCTATTCCGCTGAAGCTGCTTTGGAGGTCGGAATTGGTCTCTTCGACATCTTTCTGCGGTATATACACGCTGTGCGGGTCAAGCTCCGAAATGACTTTCGGGAGGCATTTCTCGGCAATGGAGTCAATGTCTGTACTATCGACGTAGTTCGCATCGATAATGCCTAAGACCTCGCTGATTTTATTATCAACGCTGTTTATTATTATGGTGTTTTTTCTGCCTGCCAGCTGTGTGCCGGCAAAGAAACCGAACAGCACGGCCGCTATGGCTATAAGTCCTGAATATTTGTTCATCGGAAAGGTTACTCTTTAGGAAGGTAGACGACTTCGACGCCGGCCCTCTCAAGCAGCTCGATGCCGTCCGTGATGTGGTACAGCTCGCCGTAGACTACACGAACGATGCCTGCCTGTATGATGAGCTTAGCGCACTCGATGCAGGGCGAGGTTGTTACGTAAAGCGTTGCTCCGTTGCTGTTGTTGTTGGAGCGGGCGATCTTTGTTATCGCATTGGCCTCGGCGTGCAGGACGTACGGCTTCGTGAAGCCCTCGTCATTCTCGCATATATTCTCAAAGCCTGCAGGAGTGCCGTTGTAGCCGTCCGAAATTATCATCTTGTCTTTTACTATGAGCGCTCCGACTTGTCGGCGTACGCAATATGAGTTCTCGGCCCAGATGGCTGCCATGCGCATGTAGCGTCTGTCTAATTCGTACTGTTTGTTCTTATCTTCCATTGTCATACCAGTTGCGGAATTGCATGAATGTGTTATTGTCCTGTATTATCTGCAGCCACGTGGTCGTGCCGCTGTATCTTTTCGCATTGGTCAGAATGCTGTACATCTTTTCTGCTATGCTGTCTCCTGCGACTGAGCCCGTGACATGTATGTTGCTGCAACCGAAAGAGTGGCTTGCGCCGTCGGCCCGCCATTTGCCTGTTATTCTGGCGCCGCCCGACATTACGGCTTCGAAGTTGTCATTGACAAAGTTGATGCTGTATCTCTTTTTGGTCTCGCTCTGCTTTTCGCCGTTCTTTATGTATGTGAGGTACCAGGTAGTCCCACGGAATATGGCGTTGATGTCATCCTCTCTCTCGCACGATGTGAGGAGCAGCGGCAATGCAAGCGTCAAAATTAGCCAATTTATTTTTTTTATCATCCTTTTCATAATCATCTTTTTACAAATGCGGGCAAATGGTGGGAATGCCGTCACGCTCGAGCAAAGGCTCTACTTGCGGTCTGCGGCCTCTGAATCTTACATAAAGCGTCATGGGGTCCTCGCTGTCGCCTTTCGACAGAATGTTGTCACGGAAAGACTGAGCAATCTTCATGTTCAGCACGCCGTGTTCCTTGAACAGCGAGAAGGCGTCAGCGTCAAGCATCTCCGCCCATTTGTAGCTGTAATAGCCTGCTGCGTAGCCGCCCGACATTATGTGGCCGAACTGCGTGGTTATGCCCGTGCCTTTTTCGGGGGCTATCTGTTGCAGAGCCTCTGTTACCGAATGCTCGTACTCAAGCACGTCGCCCTCGAACGGCGCCTGTATGTTGTGCCAAGCCTGGTCGATCAGCCCTAACCGCACCTGGCGTATGCATTGATATCCGGCATTGAATGTACGGGCCTGCTTTACCTTCTCGAGAATCTCTTCGGGCATGCTCTCGCCTGTCTTATGATGGAATGCGAAATGGCTCAGCAGCTCCTCCTCTCCTGCGAAATTCTCCATTATCTGCGAAGGCATTTCCACGAAGTCCCACAATACGTTGGGGCTGCACTGGCTGCGGTATGTCACGTCTGACAGTATGCCGTGCATGCAATGGCCGAACTCGTGCATGAGGGTGTTCACCTCGTCGAAGCTTAGCAAAGTAGGCTTGTCGGGCATAGGCTTGCGGTAGTTGGTCGAAAGTGTCACGTGCGGGCGGTGGTCGGTGCCGTCGGCATCCTTGTACTGCGGCTTGATGGAATCCATCCATGCTCCGGCATGCTTGCCCTTGCGTGCGAAAAAGTCGCAATAGAGCAGCGCAAGGTATGTGCCGTCGTAGTCGTACACCTCCCATACCTTTACGTCGGGGTTGTAAACGGGAATGTCATGGTTCTGCCTGAATGTGACCCCGTACAGGCGTGTGGCAAGGTAGAACATGCCGTGTACCGCCTGGTTAAGCTCAAAGTATGGGCGTACCATCTCGTCGCTTATCTCGAACTTCTTCTCTTTAAGCCTTTCGCTGTAGTATGCCAAGTCCCATGGCTTGAACTCAAACCCTTCGCCTTCGAGTTCTCTTGCAAGGCTCTTGACCTCGTCGATCTCCTTGTTGGCGACAGGCAGGTACGACCATGTGAGCTTGCCCAGCATAGAGAATACCGCATCGGTGTTCTTTGCCATGCGTTCTTCGAGCACGTAGTCGCTGTAGCTGTTGTAGCCGAGCAGACGGGCAATCCTGAATCGTGCATTTACAATATCCTTTACAATTTCACGGTTGTCGAACTCGTTCTGTTTGGCTCCAATGGCGCTGTATGCCATAAACATCTGCCGGCGCAGTTCTCTGTTCCTGCAGAATGTCATGAAAGGTATGTAGCTCGGGCGGTGCAGCGTGAACAGCCAGCCATCCTTGCCGTTCTCTTTCGCATTGTTCGCCGCGGCATCCTTGACGTCTTCGGGCAACCCCTCGGTGTCTGCCGCATCGGTAACGTGCAGGGTATATGCGTCGGTGTCCTTAATGCTATTTTCCTGGAACTTGATTGAAAGTATCGATAGCCTCTCTGTCAGCCTGCGGTACTCTTCACGTTCTTCGCCTGCAAGGTTGGCTCCGCTGCGTACGAATGACTTGTATGTCTCTTCGAGCAGTCGTCTCTGTGCTGTGTCAAGCCCGCTGCAGTCGCCCTCGTAAACAGCCTTTATCCTTGCGAAGAGTCTTTCGTTGAGTGATATGTCGTTATTGTGGATAGTGCATAGCGTCTCAATCTCCTCTTCAATGGCAAGAATCTCGTCTCTTGTCTGTGCATTGGCAAGAGCGTTGAAGGCGCCTATTATCTCTCCGAGCTGCAGCCCGCAATGGTCAAGAGCTGCGATGGTGTTGTCGAACGTGGCAGCCTCGCTGTTGCTGCATATTGCCTCAATTGCCTCGTCTTCTCTTTTTATGGCCTCTTTTACTGCTGGGACATAATGCTCAAGAGTTATACGGTTATATGGTATGGCTCCGAACGGCGTTCCGTACGGCGCCAAAAGAGGGTTTTCGTTATTGTTATGCATATTCTTCAATTATCAGTATATGATATAAACAAACGAGTTGGATGCAAGTTTGTTTGTGTGTTTCCTTGAGAGTACGTATCGATATTCGTGGTTTATTACAAAGATAGCTATTTGTACCGTTAAAATTCTCTTTAATTTTTACAAAAAAACTTAACGGCGATTATATATTTCTGTCATGAGTTGCGTATATAAATAAAAAATGAGGCCGAAGCCTCATTTTTTATAATGAAAAGTGTGTTTATTACAATGTGTATGTTCCCTCAACGAGCTGGCCCATTGCCCATACGGCACGTATGTTCAGGTCGTCGTCGAGAATCATTATGTCGGCGTCCTTGCCTCTCTGCAATGAGCCCTTTCGGTCGTACACGTTCATAATCTTTGAAGGAGTCTCCGAAGCCATGCGGACAGCGTCGTCGAGTGGTATCTCGGCTTTCTGTACCAATGTGCGAATCAAACGGTCCATTGTCGCTACCGAGCCGGCCAGGGCTGTGCGGTCGGCGAGCTTGCAAACGCCGTCCTCGATGATTACGCGAGGGTCGAACGCTGTTGTGCTGTCGCTTGCCGCGCATGCGAGGGCGTCGGTGATGACGCAGGCGCGCTCAACGCCCTTGATGTGATGAACGAGGCGCAGGATTGTCGGAGGAACGTGAATGCCGTCGGCAACGACCTCTACTGTCATGTCCTCGTGCAGATAGATGCTCTCGACCGTGCCCTCGTACTTGTACTCGCGGCGTTTGTGGAAGCCTGGCATTGCGTTGTAGAAGTGTGTGGCGTGGGTATAGCCGTTCTTGCGTGCTGCATGAATGTCGTCATATTCAGCCTGAGTGTGGGCTACAGAAGCGAGAATGCCCTTTGATGTGATGTACTTGCCGAACTGCATGGCGCCTGGCAATTCAGGAGCGGCGTCCCAACGCTTGATGCAGTCCCATTTCTCTACAAGCGGAATGTATTCGTTAGGGTCGGGGTCCTTGATGTTCTCGGGCAGCTGTCCGCCTGCCATAGCCATGTTGAGATAGTGGCCCTCGAGGTGAAGGCCAAGCACGGGGCTGTTTGGCTCTGCCATGAGCTTGGTGCAAGTCTCGGCTGCAGCCTCAATCATAGGAACTGTCGATGATGAAAGGGTAGGGAAGATACTTGTCGTACCATGCTTCATGTGAGCTTTGATAGCGCCACGGAAAGCCTCTTCGGTTCCCTCCATGAAGTCGCAGCCGCCACCGCCGTGAATATGGATTTCCACGCCGCCGGGCACAACGTACATGCCTTTTGCGTCTACTACTTCTGCGCCGATTACAGCGAGGTCGCAGTTTGTTACCTCAAGAATCTTGTTATCTCTCATGATAACCGATCCATCCTTCAACCAACCCTGTGGGGTCAGAATCTTGCCATTGATGATTTGCTTAAGCATAATATTTGAATTTGTTATAAGTTTCCCCTTTTTTAAGATGTTACCGCAAAGTTATTGAAATAATCAATTATTTAAAGTTTTTTCACAACTTTTTTATCAAATGATTTTCTTTTGCATTGTTGTACGTATTTCTACACTGTTCGGCGGCACTTTCACGATTGTACGCTTTTCTTGCAAAATGTAATATTTTCTGTTAAAATTGTTTGTATTTGTGGCAAAATGACAAACTGATTGAAATTAAGTGTTTTTCTAAAAATACCCCGGTTTTTACGTAATTTGCCTTATTTTTACCTCCTTTTTTATAAATTACTCCTTGTTGTTTAGTAAAAATCCTTGAAAATCACTTCCTTTTTTCAAAAATGCTTTGTGTTTATAGCGAAGCGGTGTTATATTTGCAAAAATTTTGTAATTTACAAAAAGATATTTTTTGAATTCTTTTGAAGAGTATAAGCAGTATGTCAAAACTACGATTTGAGGTAATAACAGCGGCATTCGGAAAAAAAGCCATTGAGGTCCCGGAATGCGACAAGCGCCCGTCGGACTATTTCGGCGCTAAGGTCTTCAACCGTGAGAAGATGTTCAAGTATCTGTCGAAAGAGGTGTATAGCAAATTGATAGATGTAATAGACAATGACGCTCCGCTTGACAGTTCCATTGCCGACAGCGTTGCCGAAGGCATGAAGCGTTGGGCGGTGGAGAACGGAGCGACGCATTATACTCACTGGTTCCACCCGCTTACGGAAACGACAGCCGAGAAACACGACGCCTTCATAGAGCACGACGGCAAAGGCGGCATAATTGAGGAGTTCTCCGGCAAGCTGCTTGTTCAACAGGAGCCCGACGCCTCTTCGTTCCCTAACGGCGGTATACGAAGCACTTTCGAGGCTCGCGGCTACAGTGCGTGGGACCCTACGTCGCCGGCATTCCTCATGGACGACACTCTTTGCGTGCCAACAGTGTTCATCTCATACACGGGCGAGGCTCTCGACTACAAAGCACCGCTGTTGAAGTCGCTCCGTGCGGTAGACAAGGCCGCTACAGACGTCTGCCGTTATTTTGACAAGAACGTAAGGAAGGTTACGACTTACCTCGGTTGGGAACAGGAGTACTTTCTCGTAGATGAGGGCATGATGCTCGCACGTCCCGACCTGCTCCTTACGGGCCGTACTCTTATGGGGCACGACAGTGCCAAGAACCAGCAGCTCGAAGACCATTACTTTGGCTCTATTCCTAAGCGTGTGGCTGCCTTTATGAAAGAGCTCGAGATTGAGGCGATGAAGCTCGGCATTCCTGCAAAGACATGCCATAACGAGGCGGCGCCTAACCAGTTCGAGCTTGCGCCGATATACGAAGAGTGCAATCTCGCCGTAGACCATAATATGCTTATAATGGCTATAATGAAAGAGGTCGCGCGCCGTCACGGCTTCCGTGTGCTGCTGCACGAAAAGCCTTTCAAGGGCGTGAACGGCTCAGGAAAGCATAACAACTGGTCGCTCGGCACCGACACAGGCGTGCTTCTCATGGCTCCCGGAAAGAACGACAAGGACAATTTGCGTTTCATTACTTTCGTCGTAAATACTCTTGCCGCTATTTATCGTCACAACGGCCTTCTTAAAGCGAGCATAATGTCCGCTGCCAACGCTCATCGTCTTGGCGCTGCCGAGGCACCCCCGGCTATCATATCAAGCTTCCTCGGCTCGCATCTCTCTTCGGTACTCGACCACATGGAGACGACGGACGATGTCGTTAAGATTCTCAGCAAGCGTGAGCTGCGTCTGAACATTCCGTCAATCCCCGAACTGATGATTGACAACACCGACCGCAACCGCACGTCGCCCTTCGCCTTTACCGGCAATCGCTTTGAGTTCCGTGCGGTAGGCTCCGAGGCCAATTGCGCATCGGCGATGATAGCTCTTAACACGGCTATGGCCGAACAGCTCACAATTTTCAAACGCGAGGTGGACATGCTCGTCGACAGCGGCATCGCTAAGGAGGACGCTCTTGTAAAGGTAATCCGCAAATACATCAAATACAGCAAGCCTATCCGTTTCGACGGCAATGGCTACAGCGAGGAGTGGTGTCGTGAAGCCATGCGTCGTGGGCTCGACTGCGAGGCGAGCGCTCCGATTGTCTTCGACCGTTATCTCGACAAGGAGAGTGTCGCAATGTTCCGTAACATGGAGGTGATGACTGAAACGGAACTGCGTGCCCGCAACGAGATAAAGTGGGAGATGTATACTAAAAAGATACAGATTGAAGCACGTGTCCTCGGCGACCTCGCTCTTAACCATATCATCCCTACGGCTACCAAGTATCAAAGTTCTCTTCTCGACAACGTTATAAAGATGGAGCAGGTTATCGGCAAGGAAGAGGGCGACCGCCTCTCGGCCGAGAATATCGAGCTTGTAAAGCAGATGGCTGAGCATGTATCCGAGATTCGTCGTCTCGTGACCGAGCTTGTAGAACGTCGCAAAATAGCTAACCGCATCTCTAACGAACGTGACAAGGCTATAGCGTACCACGACACTGTCGCTCCTATGCTTGAATCTATCCGTTATCATATCGACCATCTTGAGCTTGTGGTCGATAATGAGCTTTGGACGTTGCCGAAGTATAGGGAGCTGTTGTTCATTGTCTAAAATCTTGTGCTCTAAAAAGGCATCTGCTGCGTTACGCTCGTTTTTGTAAACGGTCATTTAGGTTCGCTAAACTCCCATTTCCAAAAACTTCGCAAGCCTTGCATCTGCGCTTTTTAGAGCACAAGATT
>JAFTRV010000027.1 GCA_017462065.1 Bacteroidaceae bacterium | reverse complement strand
TTCAAAACCGCAACCGACGCTGCTAACGAGAGCAAAGAGTGCTTGCTTTCTTTGCCGAGTAGCGAGGAGGAAAAGCCACAAAGGGTTAGTTTACTGAGCGTAAATGAGGATTTTGAAGGCAAACGTAACACAGGTAATTTGTGCAAGCGAGTTAAACACAAAGTTTACTTTGTTGTTTTACAACGAGCGTCGCCAAATTCAGGGTACCAAATTTACTTTTTAGTCACCCTCTTATTGTAATTAAATTTTACCTATATTAAAATGAGACCTTATCAAGAATCCCGGTCAATGCGGCAATCGCAATTCCGTAGTTAGTAACAGGAACGCCCTGTTCTACGGCCCTGCTTGCCCGTGACATCACATGACGTTTGGTGAACATGCATGCGCCGCAATGAATAACAATGTCATACACACTTAAATCGTCGGGAAAATCATTGCCGGAAACGACATCAATAGAGAGTCCTTCGCCAAAACGCCCACGCAGCATACGAGGCAGTTTCACACGCCCGATATCCTCGTTGCGAGGCACATGAGAGCATGCTTCAGCTATAAGCACCCTGCCATTGGCGGGCAAATTCATAAGAGCTTCCGCACCTTTGCGGAACAGTTCAATGTCGCCCTTGTAACGGGCCATAAGCACCGAAAAGGAGGTAAGCCTTGTAGTTTCCGGCTTCACTCTTTCGACTTGCGCAAACACTTGAGAATCAGTTATTATAAGCGACGGCGGCTCTTTTATCGCACCGAGCAGCAAGGGCAGCTCCTCAAGAGCGCAGCACAAAGGGACGGCGTGCTTGTCGAGGAGGTTGCGCAGCGTCTGCACCTGAGGCTGGATAAGACGTCCTTTAGGCGCTTGAGAGTCCTGCGGCATAACAAGCAACACAACATCTCCGGCCTTTACAAGCGACCCCGTAATATCATCGTCTTCAGCTGTACGAAGAGCAGTAGCCATAGCCTTCAGCAGCTCCTCACGGCCTTCGCCCGTAACAGCCGAAAAAGGCGTTATATCCTTATCAAGAACAGCTTTCCACCCATCCATGACTGCCGTGCCGGACAATCTATCGCATTGCCCTAATAGCAGCACATATGGGATGTTCATTTTTTCAAGCCGCCTGCGCCACTCCAGCTCTTCCGCATTGTCATCAGGACTATCATGCAGGAGCAGCAAAGCGAGGTCAATCCTCGGCAACACTTTCCTTGCGGCATCCACACGCAGCTCACCGACAACGCCCGCATCATCGTAGCCGGCAGTGTCGCCGATAACAGCCGCCCCTACGCCCGGCAATTCAATATTCTTCCACACTGTGTCGGTGGTAGTTCCTGCGACAGAAGAGACTATGGAAACACTCTGCCCTGCCAAAGCATTGACAAGAGAGGATTTTCCGGCGTTCCTGCGGCCGAACACTGCAATGTGATATCGTTCAGAACGTGCTTGCTGTGACATTGTATGATATATTAGAAACGAAAATCCCTTTTACCGTTCTCAATCTCATCAAGATAGCTCGACGCCTTTGCCCTGACGCTCTCTCGAGGCACCGACTGCAAAAGCCTTTTTATCATCCTTTCGCCTTTCTCGCATGTCTCGGGCGAGGCATAATCCTTCAAGTACTCCTTTAAAGTCAAGAGCGCATTCGGCAGGCAACAGTTTGATATCTGCCCGTTCTTAAGAAGCGTCATGAAGCGGTCGCCCGTACGTCCCTCACGGTAGCAAGCGGTGCAGAAGCTCGGTATATGGTCAAGGTCGAGCAGCCACGACACAACCTCTTCGAGAGTCCTGTTGTCGGATATGTCGAACTGCGCCGAGTTCTCGTCACTTTCTTCGGGCTTAACATACCCGCCTACGCTTGTCCGCGAGCCGCCGCTCATTTGAGTAATGCCAAGTTCAAGAAGCCTTTCACGGCTCTTTTTGCTCTCTCTTGTTGATATTATCATGCCCGTATACGGAACGGCTATCCTTATCAGGGCCACAATCTTAAAGAAGATATCGTCAGGAACGGCATTCTCAAAGTCATCGGTATCCACATCATCGGCTTTGCAAAGACGCGGCACGCTTATCGTGTGCGGCCCAACCCCGTATGTCGCCTCAAGGTGTTCGGCATGCATCAGCAGGCCTACGAAGTCATAGCGGAATGTCTCAAGGCCGAACAGCACTCCAATGCCAACGTCGTCGATACCGCCCTGCATGGCACGGTCCATAGCTTCGGTATGCCATGCATAGTCGCTCTTAGGACCTGTCGGATGAAGAGCCTCGTACGCTGTTTTGTTGTACGTCTCCTGAAAGAGTATATATGTGCCTATTCCCGCGTCACGCAGGCGACGGTAGTTTTCGACAGTCGTAGCCGCAATATTCACGTTCACCCTGCGTATGGCACCATTCTTATGCTTGATGTCATAGATTGTCCTTATGCTCTCCAGAATATACTCTATCGGATTTTTCAGCGGATGCTCGCCGGCCTCGAGGGCAAGACGTTTGTGACCCATGTCCTGAAGCGCAATGACCTCGGCACGTATCTCTTCCTGAGTCAGCTTCTTACGTCTTATATCCTTGTTCTTGGCATGATAAGGGCAATAGACACAGCCGTTCACGCAATAGTTCGAAAGATAAAGAGGAGCGAACATCACAATGCGGTTTCCGTAGAAACGATGCTTTATCTCATTGGCAAGCCTGTATACGGCCTCTGTAACTTCAGGGTCGTCACACTCAAGCAGCAAGGCAGCCTCTCTATGGGTTATGCCTTTGAATTCGGCCGCTTTCCTCAATATGCCGTCAATGAGTTCACGGTTATCGCAATTCTCCTTTGCGTAAGAGATTGCAGAGCGTATCTCGTCATCACAGATGAACTCGCTCGCTATTTTTGACTTTGGGTTATACATATTACATCTCTTTATAGTCGCCACGGCCGAAGTCTATCCTGTAGCCTATTCTGTTCAGTTTGCGTTCAAGCAATTCAAGTTGCCCGGCCGACTCGCTGTCGTGTATCTTCTTATTATTGTATATCGTATATTTTTCGGCATACCCTGCAGGCGTTAGGTTAGGCATGACCACATTCGCCCCGGCAAGTATTCCGAGCTCAGTACCATTCTCGCACAAGGTCGCAAGAGCCGTCGTAGAGGGTATCAGAGCCCCGGGAAAACGCATACGCAGCAGTGAAATCACAAGCAACGCCATATCAGCCGTTCCCGGCGCCTCATTCTCAAATGGCGTTCCTGCAGCCGGAATAAAAGGCCCTATCCCAATCATCGCCGGCTTAAGCCTGTCAAGGTACAGCAGGTCCGCGACCAATTCATCTATGCCCTGCCCTGGAGCGCCAATCATCATTCCGCTTCCGGTCTGATAGCCAAGCTCCTTAAGCAGCCGCAGGCATTCCATTCTATTGTCAAGGCTCATTCCGTCGGGGTGCAAACGTGAATAAAGGCTTTCGCATGCACTCTCATGACGCAGCAGATACCTGTCCGCCCCGGCGTCACGAAGCATTTCATAGCCTCTTCTCGAGCGTTCGCCTACAGATAGCGTAACCGCCTTCTCGGGATACTTGCCCTTGATACATCTCACCACGTCGGCAAGCCACTCGTCGCTTTGCACGACATCCTCTCCGCCTTGCAGCACAAAGGTATTGAAGCCTAACGCAGCACCCCTGTCGCAACAATCCATCACCTGCTCTTTTGTCAGCCTGTAACGCCGTGCCTCCTTGTTAGGGCTACGCAAGCCGCAATAATAGCATCCGTTCCTGCAATACGAGCTTATCTCTATCAAAGCCCTTACATAAACCCCGTCTCCGAAGTTCTCCATTGCCACGGCCCTTGCCATTGACATGAGTTCCCTTCGCTGTTCGCCGTCAAGTGAAGACAGGAGCAGCCGCCATGTCTTTTCCGGAACGAATTCGTCCCTCGACAAGGCCGCTACACACTCCGAAAAGCTCATTTTCCCCATTTTTTCACATTTGAGACAAACATTATTGCAAAAATAGTAGAAATTGATGTTTTTTTGACTACTTTTACTGCAAATTTTACACAAATGGAATACAGCAACAACACCATGTTCGTACGATATAAGCTTTTAACAAAATTGGTGTCGATGTGGAAGCACGGTGAGCTTCGTGATAAAATCGACAGCATGCCCTATGAGATGTATCCTCGCAACCAGAAGCCTAAGGGCAGATGTTGCATACACAAGGAGCGTGCAGTAATCAAGTACAAGACAATGGCCATGCTCGGCTTCACCATGCAGGACGAGGTCAATGAGATGGACAGCCTGAGCAAGTATGTCGAGCGCATGGAGAACCGCAAAGGGCTCTCTTTGGACGACGGCGCTATACTCCATGTGATGGACGAGGCCTGCTCTTCATGCGTAAAAATCAACTACGAGGTCTCAAACCTCTGCCGAGGCTGCGTCGCGCGCCCTTGCTACACCAATTGCCCCAAGAACGCAATCTATTACGACAAGGAGGGCAAGGCGCATATCGACCATGACAAGTGCATCAGCTGCGGAAAATGCCATCAGGTATGCCCGTACCATGCAATCATATACATGCCTGTGCCTTGCGAAGAGGCATGTCCCGTAAAGGCTATTTCAAAAGACGAGTACGGCGTCGAGCATATCGACCCGGCAAAGTGCATCTACTGCGGCAAATGCCTTAACGCATGTCCTTTCGGCGCAATCTTTGACAAGTGCGAGGTATTCGACGTTCTCAAAGAGATGAAGAAAGGCGAAAAGGTTATCGCAATGGTAGCTCCTGCGGTACTCGCTCAATTCGGCAAGCCTATCGAGCATGTATACGGAGCATTAAAGGCTATCGGCTTCAGCGACATTGTAGAGGTCGCATACGGTGCCGAAGAGACAACACGCCGAGAGGCCGAAGAGCTTAAGGAAAAGCTCGAAGAGGGCCAGCCGTTCATGACGACAAGCTGCTGCCCCGCCTATGTAAACCTTGCACAGAAACATATCCCCGACCTTGTAAAATATGTATCATCAACAGGCTCTCCCATGCACTACACCGCAATATACGCAAAGGAGAAGTTCGGCGGCGACTGCAAGACCGTCTTCATAGCGCCATGCGCTTCAAAGAAGGCCGAAGGCGCAAAGGACGAGAATGTCGATTATGTATGGACATTCCGCGAGCTTAATTCCGTAATACAAGGCATGGGCGCGGACATTGAAAGCACAATACCTTACACTCCGGCCGAGCAGGCATGCCGTGACGCGCACAACTTCGCCAAGACGACAGGCGTTTTCACGGCCGTGAAGAACTACATAGGCGAAGCGGAGCTCGAGGGCGTAGTAATTGCCGACCTTCACAAGAAGAATATCGCAATGCTCCGTGCATACGCCAAGACAGGCAAGTGCCCCGGCAAGCTTGTAGAGGTAATGTCATGCCCCGGCGGCTGTATAACGGGCCCCTGTTCGTGCAGCGAAGGCGGAGAGGCGTCACGCCGCTTCGAAGCCGAAGTAAAGAAGAAATAACAATTTCAACACAGTCCGAAATACAAGAACCGCTGTTCAAGAAAAGAGTCCCGAAGTTTTTTGGCTTTGGGACTCTTTTAATCTGTTTCGAAGCAGTTTATTCCAATAGCCTCTAACATTATATATTTATTCCATATTCATGCTTTATCTCCTCCATGACGAAGGTACTTTCCAATGAGCCGAGATTCTCGATAGTGCCTAATACATTGAGAACAAAATCCTGGTAATATTTCATATTCGGCGCATGAATTTTCAACAGATAATCGAAACTGCCCGATATATTATAGCATTCGGTCACCTCAGGTATATCCCTGATTGTTTTTGTGAAGCTTTGAGCTATCTCTCGGCTGAGCTGCTTCATTCTTATATTGCAGAAGACTACAAAGCCTTGATTCAGTTTTTGAGAATCAAGTATGGCGACATATTTTTTGATATATCCGTTGTTCTCCAAACGTTTTAACCGCTCAAATACGGGAGTCGAGGAGAGACTTACTTGTGAAGCCAGCTCTTTTGTCGTCAAACGGGAATTATTCTGCAAGATACGCAGTATCTGCAAGTCCACTTTATCCAATGTGTCCATAAAGAAAATTATTCTATAAAGAATGTTTCTACAGTTTGCATTCTAATCAATATTTCTATTTGCACGTGCAAAAATAGTTTTTTTTTCCAATATTTCGCCAAATATTGTTTGAAAAAACTGACGAACATAATTTTGTATCGAAAAAGACAACCATCAACCATTTTAAAGAATAATACTATGGACAGAACAAAACTTCACTTTGAGACATTGCAATTGCACGTCGGTCAAGAACATGCAGACCCTGCTACAGATGCACGCGCCGTACCTATTTACCAGACAGTCTCCTATGTTTTCCGAAACTCAAGACATGCAGCGGACCGCTTTTCGTTGCGTGATGCCGGTAATATATACGGCCGTCTGACCAATTCGACACAGGGAGTCTTCGAAGAGCGTGTTGCGGCACTTGAAGGCGGAATAGCCGGGTTGGCTGTCGCTTCCGGAGCAGCGGCAATAACATACGCCCTTCAGAATATCCTTCAGGCAGGCGACCATATAATAGCGGCGGACAATATCTATGGAGGCTCGTACAACCTTATCACTCATACACTTGCTACACAAGGTATCAAAAGTACTATTATCCGCATAAATGACCTCGAAGCATTGGAAGCCGCAATCAGGCCTGATACAAAAGTGATATTCGCCGAAACGTTCGGAAATCCGAATTCTGACATACTGAACCTCGAAGGCGTATCGGAAATAGCTCACAAGCATGGCATTCCTGTCATCATAGATAACACTTTCGCAACCCCGTTCCTTTTCCACCCTCTTGAGCATGGCGCAGACATCGTAGTACACTCAGCCACAAAGTTCATAGGAGGGCACGGAAGTTCATTAGGCGGCGTTATTATAGACGGTGGACGATTTGACTGGAAAGCATACCCCGACAAATACCCGACTCTCGCCAAGCCCGACCCGAGCTATCATGGAGCCATGTTCGCTGATGTCGCAGGAGCGGCGGCATTCGTCACCCGCATACGTGCGGTCATCCTTCGTGACACCGGCGCAACCCTTTCGCCATTCAATGCGTTTATCCTTCTGCAAGGCTTGGAGACACTTTCGCTAAGGGTGGAACGTCATGTGGATAATGCTTTGAGGGTAGTTGAGTTCTTGAACAGGCACCCTAAAGTCGCAAAAGTGAACCACCCTTCTTTGCCTGAGCATCCCGACCATGCATTATACCGTCGATATTTCCCGAACGGAGCCGCCAGCATCTTCACATTCGAGGTGAGAGGCGGACAAGAAGAGGCTTGGAAGTTCATTGACAGCTTGGAGATATTCTCCCTGCTCGCCAACGTGGCAGACGTAAAGAGTTTGGTTATCCATCCCTACACGACAACGCACTCACAATTATCCGAGGAAGAGCTGAAGACGCAGAACATCAAGCCCTCTACAATTCGTCTGTCGATAGGAACCGAGCACATCGACGACATATTGGCTGACATCGAACATGCTTTGGAGCAAATCTAAGAGCATGGCCGGATGACAGCAAAGTCAAGGCTCACCAGCAAAGTCTGGGGGGAATAGAATGTTTCATTCTTATTGCAACTTACCCTTAACCAGTTGTCGTTTATTCTTTTTGTAGTCGTTCTATCATGTACTTTTGTCGCACAAAAGTACCAAAAAGCCCCGGCACAGGGAAAGATGCGATTAAGTGAGTGCAAAGGAAATTCATTTACTTTGCCGAGCGTGAGCATCTTATCTAAGAACAGTCTGCCTTTTGTTGGCAACACCGCCTAATCGCAACCCGTGCGGCACAAACT
>JAFTRV010000003.1 GCA_017462065.1 Bacteroidaceae bacterium | reverse complement strand
GTTGAAGAACACAATAAAAGGCCTTTGACATTCAGGAGAAAGCGAGGACCGAGCGTGTTGTATGCCGTTATATTTCCCTAAAACGCAATGCAACATGCCTCTTCGGAGCCCTGAATGTCAAAGACAAGCCTTTTATGGCAATGCCGGTTTGACCGAAGGATGTTGCTGGCAACTCCTGAGCAAAGAACCGGCAGACTGTTCTTCCCTGTGCCGAGGCTTTTTGGTACTTTTGTGCAACAAAAGTACATGATAGAACGACAACAACGAGAATAAAAGATAACTGGCTAAGGGTAAGTTGCAATAAGAATGAAACATTCTATTCCCCCCAGACTTTGCTGGTGAGCCAAAAAAAGGAGTCTCAGCAATGAGACTCCATGAGGTACCTGGCGGATTCGAACCGCCGTACACGGTTTTGCAGACCGCTGACTAAGCCACTCATCCAAGGTACCGGCGATTTGCGATGACAAAGGTAAGACATTTTTTGTGAAGAACAAACAAAGAGAGCCATTTTTTGCCTAAGCCGCCCGATTTTAAACAATTATTCAACGTTTTGGTTTATATTTGCAAAAATATCGGGCAGCGGCAAGCACCCCCCCTGCCAACCCTTTCGCATTGACCGATGAAATACAAAGTAGAGAATTACATAGAGAAGCACAAGCTTTTTGACAGGCAAAGCAGCCTGCTTGTAGCGCTTAGCGGAGGAGCGGACTCTGTAGCCCTGTTGCACGTGTTGCTGAGCTTAGGCTACCGCTGCGAGGCGGTGCATTGTAACTTTCATCTGCGTGGCGAGGAGAGCTACAGAGACGAGCTGTTCGTACGTGAGCTATGCGGCCGCCTCGGCGTGAGCCTGTTTGTCGAGGAGTTCGACACGCTCTCGTATGCGAAGGAGAATGGCATATCCATTGAGATGGCTGCACGGCAGCTGCGGTACGGGCTTTTCGAGAAGCTCAGGAGAGAGAGAGGCTTCGACGCCATAGCCGTCGCCCACCACAGGGACGATTCCGCCGAGACACTGCTGCTAAACCTCATTCGAGGCACAGGAATAAAGGGGCTTAGAGGCATACAGCCCAAGAACGGCCACATCGTACGCCCCTTGCTTTGCGTGGGGCGTGAAGAGATTGTCGATTACCTGCAACACAGAGAAGAGCCGTTCGTTACCGACAGCACCAACCTCACATGCGACTATACCCGCAACAAGATAAGGCTCGAAGTCATTCCCAAGCTCGGCGAGATAAACCCGTCAATAAAAGAGAGCCTCGCATCGACGGCATACATGGTAGGCGAGGCGGAAAAGATATACCGCAAGGCTATTGAAGAGGCCGAGGAGCGTGTAAAGGAGGGCAACAGCATTGACATTGCGTCGTTGATGAGAGAGGTCGCCCCGGCTACGCTGCTGCACGAGATACTGTCGCCCTACGGCTTCAACAGCACTCAGGTTGAGAATATCATTACATCCATCGGCAGCGAAGGCTGCAAGGTCGTAGCCGCCGACGGCATCGCTGTCGTCAAGGAGCGAGGCAAGCTGCTGATAACCGAGCTGCGCGAACGCCAGAAGTGGGAGCTGCTGCTGCCCGAAAGCGGCACGACGGACACCGTGCTTGGCTCAATGGATATTCAGGCAACAGCCTTCGACGGCACAATCCCCAAAGAGAAGAACATCGCCACGCTCGATTACGACAAGCTGCGTATGCCTCTGACACTGAGGACCCTGCGTAACGGCGACCGCTTCGCGCCGTTCGGCATGCGCGGGACAAAGCTTGTCAGCGACTACCTTACCGACAAGAAGAGAAGCCTTGCCGAAAGACAACGGCAGCTTGCAGTGTGCGACGCCGAAGGCAATATCGCATGGCTTGTCGGTGAACGCCTCGCCGCCCCATTCTGCGTGGACAAGAACACCAAGAGCGTTGTTCGTTTGAGCTGGAAAGGGGTTTAACGTTGAACGGCTGTAAGTTTAGAGTTGAGAGTTTAGAGTTGAGAGTTGAAAGCGTTAGCTTCGATAACGTGCGTAGCAAATAGTCACGTGAAGCAACGGCGAAGATGTTGCCACGTGGGGTGCGATTAACGCACGTTGTCAAAGTTTAGGGTTGAGAGAATGTTGGCGGCGATTAACGAGTATTTGTCATCCTCGAACGGAACGTAGTGAAGTGAAGGATCTCAAATGATTAACGAGGGCTACATAGTAACCTAAGCCACCTTAGTTGCCCTTAGCCTCCTTAGTTGCCTTATTTCAATTTTAAGCGTTAATCGCAACCCAAGCGGTGCCACGTTGCGGCACTACGCTTGACCAATTGCTGCCGGCATTCTCTCAACTCTAAACCCTAAACTCTCAACTTATTCTGAGACAGGGCGCACGCTTCGCCCGTTGCGACGGTCGAACCAATAAGTGCTGTGGTAGCCACTGTAGAAGTACAGGTAGTACGAGTAGTAGCCACCGCTCTCGCGCGGAGTCGAACTCCAGTAGTAACCGCTTGACCCTTCGCTGCTGAGCGACGAGCCGCGACGGCAGCCCGCAGCCGGAAGGAAGATGCTGTTGCCGTTCCTTTTGCTTGTGACCTTGTAGCCGTTCACGCCGTTCTGAGTAGTCCATTTCCATTTACAATTTTTTCTATTGAGCAACTCTGCGAATTCGGCTTTGGTTGGCAGTCGCCAACTGCCGCCCCAATTCGCACGGGCGGCATCGTACCGGGCGTCGCCGCTTATGTCGCCCATGCTCTTACCGTATGTAACGCTGTTGCCGGTATCATAGCTGCTCTTGGGCGATGTCTCGCCCCAAGCGAAGTAATCGCCGTATTCCTCGGGCTTGCTTGCACCTACATTGCATGCAGCCCATTTAAGACCGCTCGGCAAGCCTAAATCGACATACTCATGGCCGCCGGACACGCCTGTAGATGAAGATGACGACTTTTGCGAAGAGGATTTCTTCAACTCAATATTATACTCAGCCGTAGCGTTCTCCTCTATCGTTACCGTCAAGGTCTCTTTTCCGTAGCCGGGATAGGTCAGTTCCACCTTATGCTCGCCTATTAGCAGCCCCTCGACAAAGTCGGGAGTCTCGCCATGCTGCTTGCCGTCAATGACAATCTTAGCACCCAAAGGGGTAGAATTCAATGAGAGCATGCCTGTAATGGGAGAGGGGGACTGAAGCCGCAGGGTCATATCCTTGCCTGCCTCTACGGTTATTGTCTCAACGCTGCTCTTGTGCTTGTCCTTGCGGCACTCTACTCTGTATGTGCCGGGAGAGAGCTTGCCGTTCCATGAGCCTGTGCCCTTCTTCGCTTCGTTGATATAAATATCGACACCGCTCTGGGCATTCAACGCCACATTGGCAAAGTTGGGGCGGAGTTCTATCTTCTCGACATGCTTTTCATTGGGAGTCTCAAGCGTTACTATGCCCTCGGTCGCATGGTAGTTGGCAGAGAATATCTTATAAACGTACTTGCCAAGTTCAAGGCTCATGGCAGAACGGCCGCCGGCATCGACCTTGCCGTTGCCGAAGGGCTTGTAATCATCGCCGCCGCCCTCGGGCTTGAAGGTTATCAAAGCCTCGGAGTCGGCAGGGGTTATCTCGAATACAAGGAACTGGTAATATACTTCCTTAGGGGATGCCTGAAGCACCATCTCATAGACCTTGCCCGGCTGGACGGTGGTGTTCAGCTCATGCTTGACTGTTTTGTAGCCTGCACGCTTTATGGCAACGTGCATGGCGTTACGCTGAACATATACCCACACCTCGTCATTGACGGTCTTTACACGATGCTCGCAAAGGCCGAAGTCGAAATCATAGGCACGAAGGTCGTCGTCGGCCGTTTTTGAGACGAGCTTTATTATCGAGAACAGCTCGCCGTTGCCGTCATATTCCTTGTACCGCTCGTCATTGGCCGCCGTGTCGAAAGGACGCTCGCTAAAGCTCACCACAGAGAAACTCTGCAACTGCTGAGACATCGCAGTTGATGCAATCAATAATGACAATAATATAATAAGGTGTTTTTTCATAATATTGTTAATTGCAATTTTATATTAAGGTTGGTAAGGCAACTAAGGTAGTCCTCGCTAATCATTAATCGTTAATCGCTAATCGTTAATCGTTAATCGTTAAACATCACTTCATATCTCTCAACGCCTTGCGGGCGTTCTCGTCGCCCTGCTTGGCGGACTCTTTCCACCATTTTACGGCTTCGTTCCTATCCCTCTCGACGCCCTGCCCGTTGTAATAGCAGACACCGAGGTCATATTGCGCCGAGGGGTGACCGTTCGCAGCAGCCTTGCGGTACCACATTACCGCTTCGGGGTAGTTCTGCTGCACGCCCATTCCCTTATAGTACAACACGCCGAGCTTATACTGAGCATTCACGTTGCCCTGCTCGGCGGCTCTTATGAACCACCTTGCCGCCTTAAGGCAGTCCTTCTCCACCCCATGCCCGAGCATAAGGCAGTTGGCAAGGTTGTTCTGCGCTTCGGCGTTGCCAAGCTCGGCAGCCATTGTAAAAAGCTCCACGGCTATCGAGTCGTTCTTTTCCACTACATAGCCTTC
This sequence comes from Bacteroidaceae bacterium, assembly GCA_017462065.1. Classification (GTDB taxonomy): domain Bacteria; phylum Bacteroidota; class Bacteroidia; order Bacteroidales; family Bacteroidaceae; genus HGM04593. The sequence goes on along the minus strand of JAFTRV010000003.1, from coordinate 46,069 downwards.
GTAGTAGAACGCCGCAAGATTATTTATAGCGTCGGGGTGTTCCTGCTCAGCAGCTTTGCAGTACCAGTCGTACGCCTCTTCCATCGAATGCTCGACGCCCGCTCCGTTGAAGTATGACTCAGCAAGGAAATACTGAGCGTCGGCAGAGCCCTGCTCAGCCGCCTCGAAATAGAGCTCCACAGCCTTTTCAACGTCGGCGCTAACGCCCCTGCCCGAATAGTAACAGCCGGCGAGCTGGCATTTGGCGTCGGCGTCGCCCTTGTCCGAAGCGGACCTGAACCACACATACGCCATTCGGTAGTCCTGCTGCACGCCGTCGCCCGAGAAGTAACAGCATGCCAGGAGATACTGCGCATCGGCATTGCCCTTGCGGGCAGACTTCTTAAGCCACTCTGCCGCTTCGGTACTCTTGCCCTCGGCAAGCAGAATATCGGCAAGGTAGTACTGTGACTGCGCATCGCCCGCCTCCGCCGCCTTGCGGTACCACTCCACGGCCTTAGTCCTGTCGGCGACACAGCCGTCGCCGTTCTCGTAGCATATAGCAAGGCTTCTCTGCGCCGCTACCACGCCCCTCTTCGCAGCCTCGCCATACCAATAGAGCGCCTTAGAGAAATCCTGCCTTACCCCTATGCCTCCATAAAAACAGTCGCCAAGCTCGTTCTGAGCGTTGGGATAGCCCTTGAACGCCGCCTTCTTGAAGCAGTCGAAAGCCTTTTCGGGGCTAAGCTCCGTACCCTCGCCGAGCTTGTAACAGACGCCGAGGCTTGTTATAGCCTGGAGATTTCCCTGCTCGGCAGCAAGAATATACCATTTCACGGCCTCCTCGAAGTTCTGGCTTACGCCGTTGCCGCTAAGATAACAGTTGCCGAGATTAGACTGCGCCATGCTGTTTCCCTGCATGGCGGACTTGCCATACCAGTCGGCAGCCTTCTTTTGGTTCACTTCGACGCCGAGCCCCTTAGAATAGCATGCGCCAAGATTGCACTGCGCCCCCGCATGCCCCTTCTTAGCGGCCTTTTTCCACCGGCGGACAGCCTCTTTGTAGTCGGCAGCCTTATACGCTTCAAGGCCCGCCTTGTATTCTACCTCAAGGGAAGAGCTGTCGGGCAAAGCTACAGACACATCATTGGCACAAAGCCTTCCCGGCAGCACAATGCCAAGAAGCATGACAAGAGCAACGATGTTAGCCTGTAACTTTTTCATTGGAGCGAGGGTTTTATTTCAAATTCTCGAGCTGGGCCGCAGCGTCGGGGTGCGCAAGCTCAAGCGCTATCTCAAAAGACTCCTTAGCCAGTTCCTTGTCGCCTCTCTGAACATAAAGACGGCCCAAGAGGTAATGAACGTCGGAGGCTGCGGGAGCAAGCTCTCGTGCCTTTTCCAAAGCCCTTATGCCCTCGTCCGTGAGCTTGACACGGTAGCAGAGCATGCCTTTCTCGAAGTAGTAGAGAGTCGTTTGGGGAGCTATGTATATGGCGGTCTCAATGTCGTTCAACGCCTGCTGGTACATCTTGCATTTAAGTTCGGCCTGTTCACGCATGTAATAGAAAGCGGCGTCCTGCATGCCGCCTGCAAGCTCCTCGTACCTGTTGAGGTCGATAACAGCCTCACGGTATCTTTCGGCCGTCACCTTTACCACGCCCCTTGCCAGAATATATGAAGAGGCAGCCTTGTCGCTTTCGCCGCAAAGAGCCACGGCACTGTCGAGCATCGCCACAGCATCGTCGAAACAGCCTTTATCGACATAGCACTGCGAGAGGCTTGCATAGACATCGGGAGTGACCTCCTTTACCGCCTTGTAGCACTCGATAGCCTCATCGACACGCTTTATTGAACGCAGCAGGTCGGCCTTGTAGTTCACATACAGCGGCAGAGGGCTTGCCTCTATCGCCTTGTCCAACGCACTGAGGGCGTTGCCGTACGAGAGCATGCTGTGCGACACGGTGTCGCCGCTCTGCACAATAGAGGCTATCACTTTGCCCTTTCCGTAATAGACGTCGGCCTTATCCTTTGTGAGCGAGAGGGCCTTTTTCCATGCCTCGTCGGCCTTTTTCATGTCCCTGCAGCAGACTGCCGAGTATTCGGCAAGCGAGAGATAGCCCTCGTAGCTTGCGGGGAAAGCCGCCATATAGTCGTTCAGGGTGTTGAGCAACGAAAGGCTGTCGCCTGCCATCGCCTGCATATAAAGACAGGACAAGGCGTCCTCTTTCGTGCCCGGCAGAGCCGTACGTATTCCTATGCGGGCATAATCGTAATACCCCCTGCCGTAGTTCATCGCAGTAGGGACAAGCGACTCCAGAACGGAGAGCCCGACGGCATAGCTGCTTACCGTGTCGCCCTGCGACGCATGCTGCATCACCGCCACAAGCTCGCCGTCGCTGTTGAGCAACGGCAGCGAGACGTACTTCTCCTGCATACGCATGCCGAGCGTGTAGTACGGGTTGCCGTATAGCGAGTCGGCGGCAAGCACCTTCACCTCTTTGGCCGAACCCTTGCCCTTGACGCCATAGGTGAGCATATAAAGTTCGTCTCCGACGTTTACCTTAGAGGCCGACGCAACGAGAGGCTTTATCTTTTTGTCGGCAGCGACACGTACCCTTATGCATTCAAGAACGTCGTTTATGCCTACAATATACTTTACGGGGCGCGCCTTGCCCTTGCTGTCGATAACCACAGCACTGTCGGCACCGATGAATATCCCGGTCGATGCCAAAAGGTCTCCGCCGCCTACAAAGAGAGCATTGCCGCTCGCTTTCAGCACGCCGTTCTTGTATGTCACGACAGTAGCGACCGACTGCAGGCCTTTAGCGACAGCCTTTGGCACCTTTGCGGCAAAGAGCGTGCCTAACGAGAAGAGCAATATAAAAAGCAGAAGCCCCCTTTTCATGGCATTACTTCGTAAGATGACGCTGACGCACAGCTTCGTAAAGAATGACGCCCGTCGCAACCGAGACATTCAGAGACTCGATGTTGCCGAACTGAGGTATAGACACCCAGTCGTCGCACAGAGCAAGATGCTCCTGAGGAATACCTGTATCCTCGGCGCCCATGACAATGCATACAGGCTCGGTAAAGTTGGCCTGAGTATAGTTCATCTTGCCCTTTTCGGTAGCGCACACGATGCGTATTCCCGAAGCCTTCAGGTATTTGAGCGTCTCGGTTACATTCTTCTCGCGGCAGACAGGCAATGTATGCAACGCACCCGCCGAGGTCTTTACGGCGTCGGCATTGACCGTTACGCTGTTGTGCGCAGGAAGAATTATCGCATCGACGCCTGCACAGTCGCACGTGCGGGCTATCGAGCCGAAGTTACGCACGTCGGTTATGCCGTCGAGCAGCACAAGGAACGGCATCTTGCCCTCTTCGTACAATGTAGGCACAAGAGTGTCGGTCTTGGCATATTCCACAGCCGAGATATATGCGATAACGCCCTGATGATTCTTGCGGGTTATGCGGTTGAGCTTCTCGACAGGAACACGCACTACAGGAATGGTGCGGCCCTTCAACGCAGCGAACAGCTCACGTGAAAGCTCGCTCTGGATATCACGCTTGACAAGAATCTTGTCTACCTCCTTACCTGCCTCAAGAGCCTCGAGAACGGCTCTTACGCCAAATATCATTTCATTTGTATTTACCATAGTCTTATATTTGTGACAGCATTTGCGTCGCATTGTCAATGGCGGCGTCGGTAAGCACCTCTCCGCTCATCATCTGCGCAATCTCACGCACACGCTCCTGTCTGTCGAGTTCTATCATATTCGTTACTGTTCCCTTCGCCGTCTCCTCCTTGTAGACCTTGTAATGGTGCATGCCGAGGGCTGCCACCTGAGGCAAATGGGTTATGCTTATCACCTGGCGGCTCGCTCCGCCCATCTGCTGCATAAGACGGCCCATACGCTCGGCAATCACGCCGGAGACGCCCGTATCGACCTCGTCGAATATCAATGCGGGCTGAGCCGTTTCGGAAGCTATCAGCGACTTCAGGGCAAGCATCACGCGTGACATCTCGCCGCCGGAAGCCACATCGCTCAATGGCTGCGGCACGCTGCTGCTGTTCGCCGAGAAGAGGAATACCACATTGTCGGTGCCGTATGGAGTAAACTCCTGCGACTTGCCGAAATCGACCTCGAAACGTATCGCCGGCATGCCAAGATTGACAAGGATAGCCATAATCTCCTTGACGAGCCTTGCCGCACTGCCCTTGCGTTGCTCGGTAAGCAAGGCTGCCATCTCCGACAGCTCCTCACGCAATGCAGCGAGCTGCTTTTCGGACTCCTTTATCTCGTCGTCGCCGTAAGAGATGCGTTCAAGACGTTCGGCGAAATCGGCCGCAAGAGAGATTAGCTCCTCGGCCGAAGAGAGACGATGTTTCTTCTGAAGCCCGTATATGAGCGCTACACGCTGTTCGGCCTGTTCGAGACGCTCCGGGGAGAACTGTATGCGTTCGGCACGCTGAGCGATGTCGTCGTAACAGTCCTTGAGCTCGATATAATTGCTCTCGAGACGCTCCGACAGCTCCGCCGCCGCATTGTAATGCGCCGATATGCGGGAGAGGGCGTTGGAGGCGTCACGCAGAGCCGACAAGAGGCTATGCCCCTCGCCGCCGTCCATAGCGTTGCACGCTCCATAAAGGGCCGATTTTATATCCTCGGCGTGCGACAGCTCCTGTATCTCCTGCTCAAGCTCTTCGAGCTCGCCCTCCTTGAGAGAGGCTCTCTCAAGCTCTTCGAGCTGGAAACGGAGCCACTCCTCGTCGCGACAGCTCTTCTCGAGTTCCTCTTTCATTCTCTCTATCCGCTTGCGAAGAGAGACGTACCGGCCGTACTTGGCACTATAGTCGTCAAGCAACGCCTTGTTGCCCGACAGCTTGTCGAGGACGCCCAGCTGGTAGTTCTTGTCGGCAATCAAGAGATTCTGATGCTGCGAATGTATGTCTATCAGCCTTGAGCCTATCTCCTTCAGCAAGGAGACGCCGACCGGCGTGTCGTTCACGAAGGCTCTGCTGCGTCCGTTTGCCGACATGTCGCGGCGGATGATGCACTCGTCGTCGTAGTCTATCCCGTTCTCCTCGAAGAACGGCTGCAAGCCGAAGCCCGATATATCGAAGCAGCCCTCGATGACGCATTTGTCCGCTCCTTCACGTATTGCCTTGACGTCGGAACGGTGACCGAGCAACATTGATATCGCGCCAAGAAAAACCGACTTGCCATGACCTGTCTCGCCCGTGATTACCGAAAAGCCCTGAGAGAAATCAACCTCGACTCTCTCTATGAGCGCATAGTTACGTATCGATATCTGCTTAAGCATAGCCGGCTCAGTTATTGTTCTTGGTTATCTTTTCCCACTCGCTCGACAACGAAGGGTTTATGTTAGAGAGAATATCCACTACCGTCTTCTTCTCTTCGGGAGTGCACTTTGAATAGACATTCACAATCTCATCGACCTTGTATTCGGTCAGCAGTTTTGTGAAATATGCCATAGGACGGTCCTCGTACGCCTTTTTCAAGAGGTCGAAGCTCTCGGTTATAGCCTTGCGGCCGTTGTCGGCGTTCTTATACATGGTGTCAAGGCCCAGACGGTGATACTTGTACATGAGCTTGCGGACAGGCTCCATGGCTCCGTTCATGTAGTCGTCGATTATGGAGTAGCGGTTATTGTTGCTGCTGCCGGCTCTCCAGCCCGCATCGCCGAGATTTTGCGCATTGTTGGCTATGGTGAGAGCCTTGTTGAGCCACTCGCTGCCGCCAAGCTCGCCCATAGTGTCCATGTCCATGCCTATTATAGCGTAGACATAAAAGGCTATCACCGCAGTGAGGTTATTGTCGAGGTTGTCCTCGATGAATTCAAGGCGGTCAAAAGGCTGGTACTTGAACTTTATGCTCTTGTCCTCGTACTTGAAGATTGTCGAAAGATATGAAGAGCCGTACACGGGCCTGGTCGCCTGTACCATAAGAGAGCAGTCGAAAGAGCCGTCGTTGGCGTATGAATTGACCACAAAAGAGAAGTTGCATGCTATGCGCTCCTCCTCTTCGTATGTATTGGATGTCCATTTGCGATTATTGACAAACTCCACAAGAGCCTCCTGCAACTGGTCGAAGACCTCGGTATTAGAGCCCTGCACCTTGCTTGCGTTGAGCGTTACGGTCGCATTCAGCTCCTCGCCCTCGGCGCTTGCAGTGAAAGGCAGGAGCATGAGAAGCAGAAGCATGAGAAGCTTGGATATGTGGCTTACGATATCTTTCGCCACGTCGCTCTTGCTCTTAAGCGGATAGTCGGTCTTGCCCTCCTTGTCGATGATTGAAACCTTGTTGGTGTCGTATGCAAAGCCTGCGCCTTTGTCCTCGAGAGAGTTCAGCACTATGAAGTCGAGATTTTTCTTGCTGAGCTTCTCGCGTGCATGGAACTCGCCATTGTTAGTCTCAAGGGCAAAGCCCACAAGACGCTGCGAAGGCTCTTTCATGCGGCCCAAAGCCGCAGCGATGTCGTTGTTCGCCTCAAGCTCAATTGTCATGCCCTGAGAGGCACGCTTTATCTTTTCGGAGGCCTGCACAGCCGGGCGATAGTCGGCAACAGCGGCCGACAGTACCGCAACGTCGCACGAAGGGAATTCCGAGACGCTCGCTTCGTACATCTCCGCAGCCGACTCTACATCGACACGCTTTATTGAGGGGTGGGGAGTCTTCAAAGCCACCGGGCCTGCGACAAGAGTGACGTCCGCCCCACGCTTCGCGCACTCCTCGGCTATCGCAAAGCCCATTTTGCCCGAAGAGTAGTTGCCTATGAAACGCACGGGGTCAATCTTCTCGTATGTAGGGCCGGCGGTGACGAGCACCTTTTTCCCTCTTAACTCACGACTTTCGAAAAAAAAATCTTTGAGCTGCCCTACGATATTCTCGGGCTCTTCCATGCGGCCCTTGCCGTTAAGGTGGCTCGCAAGCTCGCCCTGAGCGGCCTCGATGATTACATTGCCGTAGCTCTTGAGAACTTCGATGCTACGCTGCGTCGAGGGGTGAGCATACATGTCGAGGTCCATGGCCGGAGCCACGAAGACGGGAGCCTTCATCGAAAGGTATGAGGTAACGAGCAGATTGTCGGCAATGCCGTTCGCCATCTTGCCCAACGTCGAGGCTGTAGCAGGGGCTATCACCATAGCGTCGGCCCACAAGCCAAGCTCTACATGGCTGTGCCATGCGCCGTCCGAGGCATTGAAGAAGTCGCACAGCACCGGACGCCCCGACAATGTGGAGAGCGTGAGCGGCGTTATGAACTCTTTGGCTGAAGGGGTCATCACTACCTGTACCTCGGCGCCCTCTTTTACCAACAGACGCAAAAGTACCGCCGCCTTATATGCGGCGATGCTTCCCGTAACTCCAAGCACTATCTTCTTTCCTCTAAGCATTTGCAAAATAGTTGTTGTTGCCGCATGGCAACGGTTCATGTTCAGCAGGCTATCTCTTTATTCCACGCAGCTTGATACGTGTCAGCACCTGCTTTGTATTAAGCGTAAAGTCGCCGTTCATCATCCAGCCGTAATAGCCGGGGTCTCTGTCAAGCACCGCATCCACAGGATAGCCCTTGTACTTGCCGAAGTTGAACACCTCGCGGCCCTGTTCGTCGTACGCTATGCGGCCGGCGAAGTCGGCGTTGTTGGTAAATGACGACTCTTTTGAAAGAGACTCCATGTCATTCTCCATGTCGCCGTAGTGGTCGAGCTGCGCCTTAAGCACCTCGTAGGTGGCACGGGTATCGGCAAGAGCGCTATGCGCGTCCTCGAGATTCTTGCCGCAGTAGAACTTGTATGCGGCTGTAAGGGTACGGGGCTCCCGCTTGTGATAAAGCACCTGAACGTCTATCGCCGAAAGGCGTGAAAGGTCTATGTCCACCTGCGCACGCAAGAACTCTTCGGCAAGCAGAGGAAGGTCGAAGCGGTTTGAGTTGAAGCCTGCCACATCGCAGCCCTCGAACTCATTGGCTATCTCCCTTGCCACCTCCTTGAAGAGCGGGCAGTCCTTTACGTCGTCATCGTATATGCCATGAACGGCCGATGCCGCTTCGGGAATATGAACGCCCGGGTTTATACGCCTTGTATATTCAGCCTCACGGCCGTCGGGATATACTTTGATATAGCATATCTCGACGATACGGTCCTTAGAGATATCGGTACCCGTCGTCTCTAAGTCGAAGAATATTATAGGCTTCTTTAGATTGAGTTCCATGATTATTCTGTAAGCATCATTGGCATCAACAACATGAGCAGCTCCTGCTTGCCTACCTGCTCGGCAGGAACGATTACGCCGGCACGTGAAGGATCGGCGAGCTCGATAACCACATCCTGGCCCGGAGTGTTGTTGAGGATATCGATGAGGAACGACGCACGGAAACCGATATTCATTGAAGCTCCGTCGTAGCTGCAAGCGATGCTCTCCTCGGCAGAGGTAGAGAAGTCGGTATCCTGAGCGGAAATGACAACCTTGTTGTCCTCAAGATGAAGCTTGATAAGGCTCACCTGTGAAGAGAAGATAGCTACACGGCGGAGCGTGCTGATAAGAGCCGCACGGTCTACGGTAAGCTTATGAGGGTTGTTCTGAGGTATTACGGAGTTGTAGTTGGGATAACGGCCGTCGAAGAGACGTGTAACGAGCTTGTACTCGCCCATGTCGAATGTTGCGAAGCGACCATCGAACTCAACAGCCACATCCTCCTGCTCGTCCTTGCCAAGCAGGTTCTTGAGCAGTGTCGCCGGCTTCTTGGGAAGGATGAAAGCAGACTTCTCGGCGCCTGTCACCGAATAGTCGCGGCAACGAACGAGCTTGTGGCCGTCAGAAGCCACGAGAGTTATGCTCTCGGGGGTGAAGTCGAAATACACGCCGCACATTACGGGACGCACCTCGTCGTCGGCTGTTGCGAACAAAGAGCATGCGATGCCGCTTGAGAGAACCTTTGTAGGAACCGAGATTGCGACAGCGCCCTCGCCCAACACCGCAGCGCCGGGATATTCGTCAGCGTTCTGGCCTACAAGGCTGTACTTACCGTTCTGGTAGAATATCGTTATCTCAAGAGTATCTTTCTTAACTTCGAAGCGGATAGGCTGCTCGGCAATCTCCTTCAGTGAGTCAATGAGTATTTTTGAAGATATGGCAAAGCTGAAATCTTCGGAGCAATCAACGACATCAATCGAAGTGTTGAGAGTGTTGTCAGGGTCCGAAGCCGTAAGGGTAAGCTTGTTGCCCTCGAGTTCAAACAGAATGCAATCCAGGACAGGAATGGTGTTCTTTGAGTTGATGACACGGCTGATTGTCTGCAAACGAGACGACAGCAAGGAACTTGATACTGTAAAGTTCATGGTATTATAAATTTAGTGATTAATCGCTTTTGTTCAAGGCAATGCACCTCACGCACATATGTGCGTATTAGTTACAAAGATAAAACTAAATATATAAAAGCGTATAAAAAACGGAACAAAAAATTGCTTTTGGAAAAGAAATGAACTATTTTCGCCAAGAATTTGAGAATTATTATGGAAATAACAGGAAAAATCATTGCAGTGCTGCCCGAAAGAGGCGGTGTATCAAAGACAGGAAACGAGTGGAAAATGCAGGAATATGTTCTTGAAACACACGAACAATACCCAAGAAAGATGTGTTTCAACGTGTTCGGCGCAGACAAGATAGCACAGTTCAACATTCAAGCCGGCGAGGAGATGACAGTATCGTTCGACATCAACGCACGTGAATACAACGGCCGCTGGTACAACGACATACGTGCATGGAGAGTAGAGAGAGGCACGGCTCCGGCACCCGAGAGCGCGAACATCCCGGTAATAGACGCTCCTAAGGTTGAAGTGCCCGACTTCGGCAAGGCTTCGAACGACCCGGACGACCTGCCGTTCTAAACTGAAAAGAAAAACAAACAAAAAAAGATATGGCCAAATGACCATATCTTTTTTTGTTAATTATGAATTCATGCTCATCAGGAATTCATCGTTGTCCTTTGTTCTTTCGAGCCTGTCCTTCAAGAATTCCATAGCCTCCATAGGAGTCATGTCGGCAAGATGCTTACGCAATATCCACATGCGGTCAAGTGTCTGACGGTCAAGAAGAAGGTCGTCGCGACGGGTCGATGAGGCAATGATATTCACAGCAGGGAATATACGCTTGTTCGCAAGAGAGCGGTCGAGCTGAAGCTCCATGTTGCCAGTACCCTTGAACTCTTCGAAAATCACCTCGTCCATCTTTGAGCCTGTATCGATAAGGGCTGTCGCTATGATTGTAAGCGAGCCCCCGTTCTCGATGTTACGTGCCGCGCCGAAGAAACGCTTGGGCTTATGAAGCGCATTTGCGTCCACGCCGCCCGAGAGCACCTTGCCCGAAGCCGGAGAGACGGTGTTGTAGGCACGCGCGAGACGTGTTATCGAGTCGAGGAAGATTATAACATCGTGGCCGCTTTCTACCATGCGCTTCGCTCTTTCAAGAACAATTCCGGCAATTTTCACATGACGCTCGGCAGGCTCGTCGAATGTAGACGCAATAACCTCGGCATTGACCGAACGGGCCATGTCGGTAACCTCCTCGGGACGCTCGTCAATGAGAAGCATAATCATATAAGCCTCGGGGTGGTTGGCCGCAATCGCATTGGCTATATCCTTGAGCAACATTGTCTTACCCGTCTTAGGCTGTGCCACGATAAGACCACGCTGTCCCTTGCCGATGGGAGAGAAAAGATCCACTACACGAGCCGAAAGGTTGTCATAGCTTCCGCTGCAAAGAGTGAATTTCTCGTCGGGGAACAATGGGGTAAGGTTGTCGAATGAGACTCTGTCACGGACAAGCTCGGGAGAGACGCCGTTGATGCGGTTTACCTTGACCAACGGGAAATATTTCTCGCCTGCCGATGCCGGGCGTATTATACCCTCGACAACGTCGCCCGTTTTCAGGCCGTAGAGCTTAATCTGCGACTGCGATACATATACATCGTCGGGCGAAGCAAGATAGTTGTAGTCCGAAGAACGCAAGAAGCCGTAGTTGTCGGGCATAATTTCAAGAACGCCCTCTACACGCAGCACATTGGCGAAATCATACTGCTTAGGAGCCTCTTCGGCCTGTGCCTCGTGACGTTTGTCCTGCTGACGGCGCTGGTTGTTCTTCTTATGCTCTTTGGCGTTTTTCTCGAACTTATCGACAAGCTCTGCCGGCAACTCCTTGCTCTCGCTCGGAAGCTCCTCGATAGGGACAAAGGCTTCGCCCTCGCTCTTCGCTTCCGGCACAACGGGAGTCTCGGCCTTTTCGGTCTCCTGAACGGGCTCTGCGGCAGCCTCAGGCTTTGCTTTAGGCTTGCGGCCACGTTTCTTTGGAGCAGGAGCGGCCTCGCTCTTCTCCTCTACAGGCGCCGCAACCTCTACAGCCTCTTTTGCAGGCTCGGCCACAGGCTCAGCCGCTACAGTCTCACTCTTTGGCTTACGGCCTCGTTTCTTGGGCTTTGCCGGCTCTGCCGCACTGCTCTCTTGCACTGCAACAGGCTCGGCGGGCTTTGCGACAGGCTGCTCGACCGGCTTTTCAGCGACCACCTCGGCAACAGCCTTTTTCGGTTCGTTCTTTTCAAGCTTGACAGCCTTGTCGCCGGTAGCTGTATAAACCTTGCTCGGAGCGTCGGAATGAATTCTATTGCGGCGATGCTCGCGACGATTCATTCTGTTCTCTTCCTTTACTACGGCAGGCGCGCCAGCCTTGCTGTTCTGCATTGCCTGACCGTCGAGAATTCGGTATATCAGAGAATCCCTGTCAAGAGATTTTATACCTTTAATTCCTAATTCCTGGGCAATAGACTGCAAATCGGCAATCTCCTTGCTCCTCAATTGTTCAATGTGATACATAAAGATAATCTTATCTCAAAGGAGAAATAAGTTTACTAAAGAAAAAAGTTTGATTTTTATGAATTGAAACGGGCAGGGAAAGCCCTGCACTAATTATAATGCAAATATAGCCTTTTTGTTTCAAAACAAATTTAAAAAATATGTTTTTTTATCTAAAACCCCATTAATTAGGCATAAATATGGCGTTTTTAGAGCAAAACGGTCACTTTGCCTGCTCCAATATGTCGGAAGGCACCTCGTTGCAACGCATGTATTTGCAGACCTCGTCCTGAGATTCGGAGACAAGCACCATGTCACTCTCAAGAAGCTCGGAGACAATATATTTGTTGTTCCACTCTCCCATGCCGAAATCATAAATGCCCGAAAGCACAGAGCCCCTCTTCGCATCGTTCTCGATAGAATACCTGCCTGTAATGCGACGAGGATACATACTGTCAAACTTCTGATACATTACGAATTTCTTGTCTTTGCGTATGTATTCCACATAGCAGTACGCATCGGCCGGAAGAACAGCTCCATTGACCTCCATCAACTTCCAGACGCCTGCGATATTGTTAGGAGTGACCTCTAAGTTCTCTGGCAGAATATCATCTATGCCGTCGTTGCTGCAACTGCCAAGAAACGATATTGCGAATAGTATTGCAAAAGTCTTTAAAAAAGTTTTCATATGCTCACTCTTTTTATTTTAGTCTTACTTTAATTATGCGGTCCGAGATTCGCCCTTCGACGCCCTCCACCAATATCTCAAAGCTGTCCGCTCCGTCCTCGGGCAACAGACTGCCTTTCACCGTTATTACCAAGTCGCCCTCCTCGCCGGGAGAGAGCTCCGCAGGCTCGGTCACGAACGCCGCATACGGGGGCAGCATTCTTGAAAAGAGACGCAGAGGCGACGTGCCTACATTGGCGCAAGCTATACGCACTTGCGGAGCCGTGCCGCCTCTCACCTGTTCAAAGCACGCCTCTTTGCTCTTAAGGCGCAGGCTTCCCATAATGCACGGCAAGTGCCTCCACTCGTTCCTGTCGATTACATTTCCCAGGAGCGTAAGCTTCGCTACGGGATGCACGCTTGACAACGACGTGTATACAAATGCGTTCGTGTCTACCGTTCCCGAACGGCTATGAGGATTGAACTTTACCGTCACCGTGCCTTTCTCGCCGGGACTGAGTCTCTTTTTATTGCAAAAAGAGGAGGCGCACCCGCAATTTGTAACAATGTCGGTTATTTCAACAACCTCATTCGACACATTCTCAAAAGCGAAACTAACGGCCTGCACCGTATCGCTTTCGTATATCGTACCCATGTCATGGGCATATTCATCAAAGAGCAGATAGCCGCTGCCGCCATCGAGCGGCCTTTTGTTCTTCAAGGAGTCGATAGCCTCACGTGAAAGCCGTTTGCTGACCTGCCCTGCGACAGGCAGAGCGGACAGGAGAGCAATCAACGATATAAAAGCTATACGCCTCTTCATAACAGCCATTACAGCCAGCCATTATTATTAGCGCCGTTGCGTACAGTAACCTCAACGACATGTTCCGCGCCATTGACTTTTATTGTCAAGGACGTAAAGCCCTCTCTCTTGCCGTTCACAGTCAGTACCGTACCTTCCATTTCGGCTGTCGCCACTGTATTGTCCAAAATCTCATAGCTGTATTCCAAGTTTTCGCCATTGACAAAGAAGCGTGCAAGGTCAAGCGTTACCGACTTTTCAGGAGCAACATAGAAATTAGGCACCTTCATGTCACGTCCGGCAGTCTCAATAGCCTTCAGCAGCTTGCCTGCGTTCACGAGCTTGCCCATCTTTCCCTTGTACTGCGACAGAGGGGTCTTTGTAGCGAACGAACCGGGAGAGGAGTGGTTATAGTGAGAGAATTTCTCGCCCTCGAAATACTCCTCGATGTCGGTCGATTCTTGTGACATCAGCTCAATGAACTCCTCGGCCGTAAAATGACGGCGGAGCTGCGCCGCATAAGAGAGGCCGAGCGCTACCACGCCAGACACGTGAGGACAAGACATTGATGTACCCTCGTAGAAGCCATAGCCCGCCTTTCCCTCGAAAGAAAGGGTAGAATATATCATTCCCCCGTTCTCGTAAGAGCTTCCCGGAACGCCATAGTAGTCGCCGTCACCGCCCGGAGCCGTAAAATCGACCTCTTCGCCGTAGTCGGTATAAGTAGCCGGTGTATAGTCGGCAGCGATAGCGCTGACCGACACGCACTTGGAGTAGGCTCCCGGATATGCGGGCTTGCCCGCGGACTCGTTACCGGCGGCAAAGACGACAATGCCGCCGTCGATGACCCCGTTAGGAGAACCTGCGTTCTCTATGAAATAGTCGATAGCCTCCTTTTCAAGCGGATAGAGCGTCTCCCACTCCTTCTCGCTCGCAGGACCCGGGGTGAAACCTTGAATTATATTTGAGTATGCCGAGTTATAGCCCCAGCTGCACTGCACGATGACAGCGCCGTTGTCGGCCGCATATTTGAACGCTTTGGCCTCGAGAGCGACCGTAGAGGCCCTGCTGTCATCGAATATCTGCAAAGACATTATCTTGACACCGGGCTCGCCTTTCGATGCGTCTCCGCCGGCAATGCCGCACACTCCGAGACCGTTATTGTTCACGGCGGCGATTGTTCCTGCCACGTGCGTTCCGTGACCGCTGTCATTTGAGCCGGTAGATGATATGTAGCCCCTGTCCGATGCGAAATTATAGCCATAGCGGTCGCCTTTGAAACCATTGTTGTCGTTGTCCTCATAGGAGCCGTTCTCCTCATCCTCATTCACCCACATGTTAGGCTCAAGGTCGGGATGCTCCCACATTACACCCTCGTCCATGACACCGACAATGATTGAGGGGTCGCCGGTGCAGAGAGCCCATGCTTCCTCGCAGTTCACGTCGCAGTTCTTTATGCTCTTGGCCCACTCCTGCTCGAAGCTATAGCCGCCCTTGTTTATGTAACCCCACTGGAGGTGCAAATCTGGGTCGTTGAAAGGCAATGCCGCATTATCGGCAGCAGCATTTCTGACTCCTTCGGCACTTACAAGCACAGGCTTCTTGCCGTTGCCCGCACTGTATATGCGTCGGTTGCACTGCATCTTTGATATTTCTCCAAGCTTGGACAACTGCATCTTAGCCTCATTGACATCAATCTCCTTGTCAAAGCTCACCTTGTACCAAAGATGAAGCCCGGCCTCACGGGTACGCTCCTCGGCCTCGGGGTCGATAGGGAACACCCTTTCGATGCTGTATGCGCCGAGAATGCTCAGCACCTCGTCGGTGGACGGAATGCCGGAGCGGGTCGCAATACCGCCTGCAGAGCGGGTAGAATAATGAGTGTCGAGTATATCGGTCATCTCAGGGGCGAACTTAATGAGCAGTTCTCCCTCAACGGCATCATCATTGAACGGTGCGGACAGGCTGCCCTGCAACGTATTGCCGTTTTCGACATTGTCGGTACACGACAGAGCGGCAAATGCTATAAACAGCGTATATACAAGTCTCTTTATCATATTATTCATTTGTTATCTCATCCTTAAACTCAAATTTCTCTCTTAAAGCCGGGAATGCTTCATAATAGTAGTCAAACGTAGACGGGGCATTGTCAAAGCCGACTACCTTGCCTTCGGAATTGTAGCCCTTTTCCTGCTGATGGAAAATCAAGAGGTCGGGCATCCATTCAAGCAAGTGCGGGTGATAACGCAGCCAGTCGGGCAGCTTGCCTGTAAAGAAATTCAGGTTAAGCCTCAACATTGTGCAGTTAGGCAAAATCTTAGGAATCTTGTTGTCGGCTACATACTGTATCGTGTCGCCGCCCCACGCATCGACATCTTTCTGCTCGTATGTGACTACTCCATCCTCGCCGACCTTGAAATCGGGGATTGTGCCCTCGATGTAACAGTTCGACAGAGAAAGCTCCTCGAGATTCTCCCACAACAAGAGGTTACGCAGAGTATTGTCCGTATCGGTATTGAAGTGCAGTCCGACACCGCCTCTGTCCTTATAGCTGTCGGCCTTACGCAAATCGCTTGTCGTGTAGCGTCTTGAGCCTATGAAGTTAAGCGACTTCAATTTGGGGAAGTTCTCCTGAGTAAGTATTTCGGGTATCGCCGTGAAGTTATTAGCACTCAAATCGAGCGTCTCGAGCGAGTTGCCGAGCTTCACGAACTCTGCCGGCAATGATACAAGGCCGTACGAGAACAGACGGATATTCTTCAGATACTCCAAGTCGCAGATTTCTGTGCCAAGTTCAATATCGAGCAACATAGTGTTGATATTGCTTGACACGGACAAGGACTCAAGATACTTCAAATACTTGAATTCCGAAGGCAAGCTCTCCTTAGTATCTATAAGGAAATACTCCACTGAACGGACACGGCCTACAGCCTCGGGGCACGGCAATGCCGTATCGGTCTTCTCCCACAACTTCACTCCGCTCCAGTACTGCATGTTCTCGCTTGTATCCCAAGCGTCGCTCCAGCAGTTCAAACGCTCGTTGATGACAACAAGAGCGATAGAGTCACCGGCACGGTTATCCTCTATTTTTACGGCAGCCTTTTGCCTTACGGTCAATATTGCCTCTTTCTTGAGAACGTCGCCGGCACTCTTCGGGACGAACTTTATTTCGGCCACACGTTCAAGCGTGTCAGTGTTCATTTTCCAGTCAAAACGCAGCTTTATCGTGCGTGGACGAGCGCCTCGGTCAAGCTCGAATTCGGGTGCCGCAGGAGTGAGCCACTCGTCATTCCCCATGAAGTCGCACTCTACCTTGAACTGCACGTTCGAAGAAATCTCCGCCTCGAAGTAGCGTTTGTCAAGCTTTTCCGAAGACTCGATTGTCAGTACGCTGTCCTTTGGCAATATCATCTTGTCAAAGCCGAACTGCTCGACCTTCAATGTCTTGGCAGGGCTTATACCCGGAGTAAAGCGTATCGCTCCGGGGCGGACCTCATTGGTAAGAGAAGAATCGACAATTATCTCGCAAGCGACAGAGCCTAAGCCGTTCGCCGGCGATATTGTAATCCACGGCTCCATTGTTGTAGCCACCCAGCTCTCGTCGGTCTCTACCAAGACAACCTTCTTGCCGCCTGCGGCGTCAAAGGTTATGACCGACTCGTCATTGTTTACAGAAAAGCCGACTACCTTGCCTTCATCGTCAGTGCATGCGGCAGCCAAAAGAGCTACTGCAAGCGACAGTGTAATCTTTAGAATATATTTTGCCATATCTGTTTCTGTTATGATTATCGTTCAAGTTTAATAGCGTCGCATCCTCGTATATCCTGTGTACGGTCATATATAAGCATATATATTCCTGCACGGATATAATCGCACACGCCCGACAGGTCTATCGAGATGTTCGGATTGTCGGCAATCTCAAAATAGTATATGTAAGGCGATATCGTGTCTTCGATTTTTCTCAAGTCATTGCCTCCAAGACAGAGGAACGACAACGACGGACAAGAGTATATTCCCGTAGGCCACTCTTTGAGAATACGATTACCGTTCTCGTCACGCTGGTAACGCACGAAAAGACGTGAAAGGCTGTTTATGCTCAATGGCTTCGTCGGAAATTCCGAGAAGCAGTTATAGCTGAGGTCAAGGCCCATAAGGTATGGCAACGTGCGGGCATAGAAGTCGTCGGGCAGCTTGCTCAGCTTGTTGTAGCTGAGGTCGAGCGCCTCGAGAAGATATGCCTTCTTGCCGCTCAATGCGCCTTCGGGTATCTCTTTCATTCCATTGCCGGCAAGAACAAGGTAGTTCATAGGAGAGTTTTTCTTGAAAAGCACCGCAGGGAATGTCTCAAGATAGTTGTCCGAGAGGTTTACCTGTGAAGCGTTTACTCCCCTTGCATTGTCACCATGCTCAAAGCCCTTTATTTTGTTGTAAGAGAAGTCTATCGACTGACATACATAGGCCGAATTGGCATTGAAGATGTCGGGGAACTCTTCCATTTCGTTATGCGAGGCCGTAAAGCTTTCAAGCTGCGAGAAGCCGATGAAATGGCCGTCGTCAGCCACCGGAATGCTCTTTATCTTATTGTAGTCAAGGTACACCTTCGCAAGGTTTATGCTCTTTCCGAACGGATGCAGCGTCTCCAGCTGGTTATTGGCACAGTCTATCATGCCAAGCTTTGTCATTTTGCTCAGCTTCGCATGCTCGGGGAACTCCTTAAGGTTGTTGAAGCCCATGTAAAGCACCTGAATCTTGTCGCCGCAATTGCCATCGATAATAGCCTCCCAGTCCTTTTTCAGCTGTTCTCCCGTGATTCCCTTGCAGCATGCCACGTTAAGCATTTGGAGTTCGGGAAGGCCGGTAAGCATATCCAACGGCAAAGCAGTGAGCTTAGGACAGTTGAATATCTCAAGGTCGAGCAGGTTTGTCATTTTTGCCCAACTGAGCGTATCGCAGACATACCTCGGGTCCGTTATCTCCCTGAAGAAATCATCATGTTCTATCGGGCAGTTAGCTATAAAGAACTGCTCAAGCTTGGTACAGTGCATTATAGCCTTAGAGATACCCGTAATTCCGTTCGTCATATCACCGAACTGGATATGCTTGAGCGATATGCCTTTCTTCAAAGGAGCCTCCTTTTCATCGAGCTCGATTGTCTCCTGCCATATTTTGGAGAGCCCCAAACGGAAATCCTTTTCCAGCACCTTGTCGGCATAGTCCAATCTCAAAGCGCTCTTCTCTTCAGTAGTCATGTTAGGAGATACTCGCCCGAAGATATGACCGCCTAAAAGGTCGGAGTGGCTGCCGAGATAAAAGACCGCAAGTTCCTTAAGCTGGCCGATAGCGTCGGGCACTACGCCCTTCGGGCCGAAGCCCTCCAATGATATTGTAGCCACACGTCCGTCGGCATGCAGCTGAACGCCGGGCTGGTCGCCCCACAAATCAACCTCCTTATTGAAGTTCCAGTTGGCACCGTCGGCCTCGACATCGCCGGCATAGCTCCAGTTAGGACCGTCAAGCGCTTCCCAAATCTCCTTCAATGCCAAATAGTCCTTTATATACTCCGCTGTCTCAGAAAGATTTATAGGCACCTCAACCTCCTCGGTCAATACATTGTCTTTTACGACAAATGTATTTTGGGTCATATTCAGCTCTTCGGCAAGCTTTGTCTTTCCCTTTTTGTCTGAGTACGTAACGCAACTGCTCACACGGTATGTTCCGCCTTCGAGCCATAGAACCGTATCGCACAAGGCGTAAGAAATCTCTTTGTTCTTGCCGGGATACAGTCCTTCGTCGGCCGAGCCTTCGGCAAAATCCTCGACATATTCAACATTAATCTTCTTAAAAGTGGTCGGCTCTTTTGTAAAGACATCCTGAACGGTTATATCAACGACCTTTATATTGCTGAAAGGATACTCCTCGCCTTCGGCAGCCCTTGTCGCATTGCCCCACTCTTTCACGAGCTTGAACGACACGAGGCCCCGCTCTACGGCATCGACGCCGAGAGACTGCACAGTCAAGCCGTCGGCAACCACATTCATGACACAACCGGTGACATCCCGC
Source organism: Bacteroidaceae bacterium (assembly GCA_017462065.1). Lineage (GTDB taxonomy): Bacteria > Bacteroidota > Bacteroidia > Bacteroidales > Bacteroidaceae > HGM04593. The sequence goes on along the minus strand of JAFTRV010000003.1, from coordinate 26,695 downwards.
GACAAGAGCACATTGTCGAGCTTGTCATACAACGTGAAGCCTTTTATTTCATACTCGCCTGCCAAAAGACGCAGTTTGTCACTACGCAAGCCATACTCCGCATTCTCGGCATTGTATGCATTCAACACCAAAGTCTGTGTTATAGTATTATCGCCATACTTCATTACCACCTTGAGCTTATGGGCATCGGCAAGGTACTCCAGCTTATCGACAACACGAGTCGCTGCTGTATAATTCTTGCCCATAGAGGCGCTCTTATACAGCTTGAACTGCGCATAGCCATACTGCCCCTTAACAATTTCCCCGTTGTCGGTACAGCCCGTAAAACCTGTAAAGGCAAGAATGAGCGCGGCAAACAGATATATTAAATTCCTATTCATGGCAAACCTATTACTTTTTTATTCTCATTATGATAATCTTAATGTTGATGTTGTTCTTGCTCGATATACGCACAACAACTGTCTTATCGAAAGATTCCGGAACAGTAAATTCCAAGTACCAATTGCCGTCATCTTTCTTAACCATGCAGGCGTTCCAATTCTCGATGCCGCTTATCTCCTTCCAGGTAGGAGCGCTTTCATAGTCAAGCAACTCGAAATTTCTATTGTTGCCGGTCACCTTTGTATTAATGCTGTATGCCTTGCCCGGTACAATATCACATGTAACGACATTCTTGTCGTTCGCCACAGCCTCTTCTATCTCTCCGCTTGCCGAGAAGAATTCGGTAAAAAGGAATGTATGCACATCCAAGTCGGGTTCAACGACACTGTACGAGACATTGCCATCGTTGTCCGTAACGACACATGCCTCTTCATCAATAACGGAACCCTCGCCACCCGAGCCGTCACCGCCTTCAACAACTATACCCTCTTGAGTAACGTGGGCAATGACATTGTTTACGAACGTCTCGACCATCACCTCTACAGAAGTGGTCTCTTGCGTCACAGTCATAAAACTATCGCACATGGCCTCGGGAACTGCAAAGAGGTATCCTGTACGTGGTTTTTCAAGAGCGTTAGGCTCTACGGTTATTGTGATTGCGCCCTTTTCCGCCTCATTGCAAGCGCCTTTAATCCAAGCGTCGTCGCCGGTCTTAAGAGAATACAGCTCATCGTTCTCTTCAATAAAGAAGAGGCTATAGTCAAAATTACGGCATACAACGTTCATGCTAAGGCTGTTCTCCACGACAACCTCCTCCGTACTGCTAAGACCCTCTTGAGGGAGTTTCTTGAAAACCTTTCCATCGGCAGAGACATTCCACCACCAGGGGTCGTGTTCTCCGCTCACAGATATATTATTAGGGTTCATTCCATCATAAGCGATTTCAAATTCCCTTTTCACATTCATAGTAATGTCGCTCACTACAATCTTGCCACGGCACTCTACCGGGATCGAATCCCGAACAACGCTGAAGGTATACAAGCCTTTGTTTACCACAGGCTCTTCCAGCCAGTTTGGATATTCAACGACGGCACATTTATAATTAGCCTCGACACGCACGCTTTCAACGCCGCTATATCCTATTTTTATATCGTCGATGACATCGCCTTCGGCCGACATAAGCGTCAGCTTATACTCTTTTGCGGGACGAAGAACAGTTATCACAACGAACTCTTCTGTGTCTGTTATCAACTTTATATCGGCTGTAGCATCAACGAATTCGCGGGCAGCGTTAGTCACCTTCACATATACTGTATGATTGCCTTTGCCGCCTCTCTCCTCGCTGACATATACACCGGCAGAATCAAGCGAGAGCGTAAGCCACATCTTGTCACTTTCGACACGCCAGTTGCCAGGAGCGTCAATAGTGAACGAGCCCGCAACATAGTCGCATGAGTCAAGAGCCTCGATGTCAAATTCAGGGACTGTATATGCGAACTCTCCCGGCACATCATCGTCGTTATTGAAGTCGGCGCAGGCAACCACAGCCAACCCCGTAACGATTACGGACGGTATAATAAACCATTTACTTATCTTATTCATAATATTTCTGTTTTAGTAACCTTCACGCATTAATTTCTCTGCTTCGTCATCGCTTATCCATTCAACAGCATTGACGAATGTACCTATGGTGTTCGATGCCGCATCCATACCCGGAACATACAATGTCATGTACTGGAATATGAATTTCTCGCAACTGCTGTAATATGATGTATACGCAGTCGGGTGATAAGCGTTTATATACCCGTCGCCGTACAATGTGCCGAATGCGTCGGCTGTTGAGGCGAAACGCTGCTCTTCCATGTATATCAGCGGGTTCTTTATATCCGATGTGTCAAATTTTATCTTTATGTCGTACCCTTTAAAGAAGTAGTCCCTTATTATGATTGTATTCTCCTCGTCGGGACATACCTCGGAACGGGCAAGTATCTTGTCAGTTGTTGTCATGTACGAATTGATGAATGTCGAACGCACAAGACAATACCCGGCAAAGGCATTGATATCGAACTTGCAGGCCTTGTTTACAAGCACGTTGGCTGTCGTGCCGTACAGGTCCCAAACGGCATCCTCGGGAACAATAAGCTGCAGCTTTATGCCCAAAGAGTCGTACACGGATATATTGCTGTGATAACCCTTCACACGCAAATTGCCTGCAAGCTCTCCTGCCTTGATTGTCACGCTGTTCGACTCTATCGAATAGTGCTTGCCCTCGACAGCGTTGCTGCCGGCATCAATCACCTCAACGCCTACAGTGCGGTCGTAGTCGCAAGCCTGTGTAGCGACTATAGGTATGTTGTGATACGAAACGTCGTCCACGACAGCCATCTCGTACAAAGTATCGGAGAACAATATGTAATTAGGACCGGTATATGTCGTATATTCCGGTTTACAGCCTGCAAGCCACAGGGTTGCAACTGTAGAAGCCAAAAGCAATGTCAATATATTCTTTTTCATATGCACCACTTTTTATTTGTTACTTTCATTAGGCTCTATTTCAGCTCCCGGAGACTCAATCTCGTGCTGAGGAATAGGCCACACAAACAGCGGGTTGTCTGCACCGACCTTCAACGAACTGCCGTTGCTCAACGACTGCGCCTGAGGCTCACGCTCGAAACCCTTGCCCCAACGCTTCAGGTCTTGCAGACGGAAGCCCTCCATGTAGAGTTCCTTGACACGCTCCTGTTCAATAACCTCCATCGCATTGCTTGCATTGAGCGGCGTGGCTCCGCCATAAGAGGTGTATCGGCAAGAGAGCAGCGTCGATATATCCTTGCTTGCCTTGCTGTAATCGGGAGTCTCGAGATTGCAATATGCTTCGGCTCTTATGAGATACTGCTCCGAGAGGCGGAACACCTTAGGCATTGACATGTTCAACACGTGAGTCTCGGCATACAAATTCTCGTTTCCCCAGTACTTATAAAGCAATGGCCACTGCAACCCGTGACTATAGCCCGTAAGAGTCTCATAGAAGAAAGCGTTGTAACGGCCGTCCGACGAGTTGTAAAGGTCGAGGACCCATTTTGCCGGAACATAGTCGGGCTTGAACGACGAGTAGTCGTAATTGAAGAACAAGCGTCCGAGAGCGCCTCCATAATTTGTAGACGCGTAACCCACCTTCCATATAATCTCGGTCGCAAGGTCGGTCTGCCACATATAATCGTAGTAGCTTACGCCCGAAGATATCTGAGCATTTACGCTTGAGAGCTCATACATGTTGCTGTCGATTATCTTTGACGAATACTCTATCGCAGCCTCATAGTCACGCATATAAAGAGCTACACGGGCACGCAACGCATAAACGGTATACTCGTTGAAATATACAGCGTTGTTATAAAGATAGCCGTCGTATGCGGGGTCATAATCCTCGTCAAGAGCAAGGTATTTCGCAGCCATATCAAGGTCCGAAAGCACTAACTGGTACGAATCGTACAGCGACGAGCGCCTTATTGGCTGACTCTTGTAATACTCCGTACGCAACGCAACGCCAAGCTCGTTCTTCGCTTCGTCGTCGCCCTTGTAATCGACACAGAAGAGCTTTATCAGTTCGCTGTAGGCAAGAGCACGGGCAAAATAGGCTTCGCCGCACAGCGATTCAAGGCGGTCTACATCGTCGTCATTCACAAGTGTCGGCTTAATCTTCTTCGCATTGTCAAGCAGGAAGTTGCAGTTGCCAATTACAGAGTAAAGCGAGCCGTACACAGCCTCTATCTGCGAATTCGTCGCAAGAATATCCCAACGCCAGATGTCGCCATGAGTGTTTGAGTAACCGTTCACGGCATACACAAGGTCACACTGAATGTCGGGCAGCAGAGTGAGATAACCGCTATACAAGGCACTGCTCAGGAACGAAGAGTAGATACCTATTACTGCCTGGTCGGCCTCCTCGACGCTGGTAATGGCGTTGCTTTCGCCTACCGCATCTTCGGGAAACTTGTCAAGGCATGATGTAACGCTCAAAAGGAGCAACATCAGACATATATATAATTTCGTTTTCATCATATCTCTACCAAATTTAGAAGGTTATCTCAACGCCGCATGAATACTGACGTGACATAGGGTACTGAGCCTTATACACATTGCTTGACGATTCCGGGTCGAGTCCGCTGAACTTTGTCCATGTAAAGAGGTTCTGCGCCTGTATATATATGCGGGCGCCGCTTAATACACGGCTCTTCTTGAGCAGAGTTCTCGGGAAGTCATAGCCAATCATGATGTTTTTCAGACGAAGGAACGAGGCGTCCTCGAGGAAGCGGGAGTCCATTTGCGGAGTAATTCCGTAACGGGGAATGTCCGCAATGTCGCCCGGCTTCTTCCAACGGTCATAGAGCATACGCTTAGACTGGTTGTATGCCGAATAAAGGCCATTGCTCTCTTCGAAGAAACGGTCGTTGTTGAACATCCAGCGGTCGGCCACCCAACTGAAGTTAGCATTCAGCGAGATGCCCTTGTATGACAATGACGTACCGAAGCCGCCTTGCCACGGAGCATTGTAGTTCTTGCCTATCATCACCTTGTCCTCCTCGCTGAACTCATTGGTAATATTGCCATTCTTGTCATACCACAGAGCGTCACCGTTGGCAGGGTTTACGCCTGCGTAACGGTTGATGTAGAACTCGCCTATCGGATGGCCTACCTGAAGCTTTGTCGAAGTGTTAGACAGTTCATATTCGTTCAGGTTATTGTAGAGCTCAGTAATCTCGTTGTGGTTATAGCTTGCGTTCGCATTGACGTTCCAATTGAAGTCCTTGAGACGTAGCACATCGACTCCGAGCGAAAGTTCAAAACCGCTGTTCACCATAGCGCCCACATTGTCCCAACGTGTACCGAAGCCGTTGTTCACATACGACTGCGGAACAAGCATAAGCATATTGGTTGTCTTTTTATGGTACAGTTCCATGTCAAGGTTTATGCGGCTGAGGAAGCCGAAGTGCAATGCGACGTTCGATGACCAGAGTTGTTCCCAGCCAAGCTTCTCGTTTCCTTGAGATATCGGAGCTATGCCGGCGTCGCCCATGTAGTTTGCGCCGCTTCCGACGAGGGCGAGATGATCATAGTCGGGGATAGATGAGTTACCCGAAGTACCCGTACTCAACGCTATCTGCGCATTGGTCACCCACTTCGCCTTTTGCATGAACTTCTCTTTACGCATATCCCACATGAAGCCCAAAGACCAGAACGTAGCCCAACGCCCCTCTTTGCCGAAGCGTGACGATGCGTCCGTACGTACAGAGAAGTCGGCGTAATAGCGCTCGCGGTAATTGTATTCGCCTCTTGCGAAGAAAGAGAGGAACGCATGGCTCGATGACGAGTTCGACCATGATGTAGCTCTTGTACCCGACGAAAGCATCGTAAGCGCATCGTTGTTCTGACCGCTTGTTACAACTTGGAAGCCCTCGGAGCGGTAATCGACGCCCTCTTGTCCGAGCATGAAGTTGAACTGGTGCCAACGGTCAATGTCGAACTTGTAGTTCACGGTATTCGTGATTGTAAGATTTACTGCCGTAAAAGAGCTGCGGCCCGCTACGCCAACGCCGTCATTGCCGACGAAGCTCGGATATGATTTCATATCAGCGGTAGACTGAGAATAATCGACGCCGAGCTGCGTGCGTATGGTAAGATTCCTTATTGGGGTGGCCTCGGCATAGAAGACGCTCAAAGCCTTGTATTTCTTGTTCAGCAGAGGGTTGTTTTCCATCCACACCAGCGGATTGTACGACGTGCCCGTCCAGCTGCCGTCCTCGGTTTTCGACAATGTTCCGTCCTCTTTATAAGGATTCCAGTAAGGAAGCATGAAACGGCATGCAGAGATAGGAGTGTAGAGAGCATATTCGCCGTCGTCGGCCTGCTGCACCTCCTCGTATGTAAGCATTGTGTTCGTTCCGAGTTTCAGCCAACGCGCCACACGCACGTCGGCATTGGCACGCATATTGTAACGACGGAACGTGGAGCCTTGCGCAATACCCTGTTGGTCATAGAAACCGCCCGAAACGAAGTAATTGAGTTTGTCGGTGGCATGGCTGACAGAGAGGTCATAGCTCTGCAGGCCCGCCCTGTCGTTAAAAACGACGTCGAGCCAGTTCACGTCGGTCTGGCCAAGCAGTTCATAATCCTGGCCGAAGTCAATGCCAATCTCCTTTTCGAACTGTATACGCTCGGCTGTATTCATCAAGTTCCAATTGCCGTGAGCGAGGTTCGAGAAACCCTGTTGTGTGCGGAATGTGATATCAACCTTTTCGGTAGACGTGCCTCGCTTTGTGGTAATCACAACCACGCCATTGGCTGCACGTGCGCCATAGATTGATGTCGAAGAGGCATCCTTGAGCACGTTAATAGATTCAATGTCGTTAGGACTGATTGTGTTGAAGTCTGAGCTTGTGATAGGCACGCCGTCAAGAATGAAGAGCGGCGATGTACCCGAGTTGATTGAGTTTGTGCCTCTAATCTGAAATACAGCAGCCTTGCTTGGCTCACCGGAGTTGGATATCACGGTCATACCGGGTGTCAAGCCTTGCAATGCCTGGTCGAAGCCCACAGCGGGAACATTCTCAAGCTTCTCGGCCTTGACAGTCGATACAGAGCCTGCGATAGTACCTTTCTTGCGGACACCATATGCGACAACCACAACCTCGTCCATGGCTATCTGCTCCGACTCCATTACGACATTCAGTTCCTTTGTCGCTGCAGTCACGACATGCTCCTGACTTTCGTAGCCGACATACGTGAACAGCAATGTCGCCTCTTTTGCATTGTTTACCTGAATGACATAATTTCCGTCAAAGTCAGTAACAACACCGTTCGCCGTTCCTTTTTGCATAACCGTCAAGCTGACCATACCCTCTCCGTCGTCGGCAGAAGTCACTCTACCCTTTACGGTAAAGGATTGCGCATAAGAGTATTGTATGGCAAAAAGAAAAGCAAACAGCAAGAATACCTTTTTTCTCATTGTTATCTTTTAATTATAATTCTCGTTATTTGAATTTGGACGGACAAAAATGTTTGTCGCTTCTTAAGTTCATGCAATTGCCGCTTAATCATCAAGATTGCGGACCGCCCATTTTCGATAATTCTTGCAAATATACAACATAATTAAACATTTTTGTCGTTTTTGCACATTTATTCACACATTCACGCCTATTATTTCAACAAAAACCCGATTTTTCTCAAAAAGAGACAATAAATTGCATATATATACAAAAAAATAGGCACAATTTCTCATGCCTATCTTTTCGTATCAGGACGTTCCTCTTAGAACAGTTCCGCAAGCTTGCTTTTCACATCATTGACCGACGCCGTTCTAAGGAGAATGGTTCCCTCTCTGTTTATGACAAGCACGTGCGGCAGTTCGTAAATTCCGTAAGCCGACGCCACCTCGGCGCTGCCGCCTTTCGGATTGCAGAGATGCGTACCTGAAATATCGTTTTTCAAGACAGCCTTCTTGCACTCATCAACATCCGTATCGAGCGATACCGTGACAAGGCTCAAACCATCCTTTATATATGGCAACGCCATTTTATCTATCTCGCAAAGAGACGCAAGAGAATTTTCATTCCAGGCTCCCCAGAAACAAAGCACGGTATATTCACTATCCGTGACAATGTCGGAGAACAATCGCTTCCCGCCTGAGATATCATTCATTTCGAAATTAATATATTTTTTGCCGACAGAGGTCTCTTGCACAGCCTTGTACGCATTTTCCATATAGCTCTCTTTCGCACTATGAGCATCCCACAGCCTGTTCAGCTGAACCAGCCTGCTCTCGTACATCTTATCCCTCAACCGCTCGGGAACACGCTCGAAGAAACCTGCCAATTTTTCGGGCGAGGCAATGCCTACGGATTGAGTAAGCATAAAATGGCCCAAGTCATTTTCTATATTCTCTTCTACTTCTTTTGAGACATAGAGGTCAAAAACAATTTCCGCTAAAGAGAGCATTGTCGCCACACTGTCACGCACGCTTGGCGTCTGCGCTATTGCCGGAAGTATCGCCGGGTCGCACATGCCTCTCATTGCTATTATTTTCTCTTTTTCGTTAAGGAAACGGTCGAGCTGTTCATTGCCAGCAGTGCCGTGCCTTGATGTCCTGCCGGACAAGTCAAGACGTACCTTCCCGGGCTCAACGACAACAAAGCCACCGTCTATCACACGTGAAGAGGATACGAAATATACACCAGGTTTCTCCAGCGTTCCGCTGAACTTAAAACGGCCGTTCTTGACTACAGCCGAATCAACAGGAACAAGAATATCATCGACATCAAAGACAACGTATGGCGAAAGATACATTACCGTACCATCGGGTACAGCCTTGTGAATTCCGTTTATTTTATAGCTCTCTTTATCGCATGCTGTAACAAGAAACAGCAAAGAAAGAATGTATATCGCCCTTTTCATCACAAAGTTTCGTTTACGCTATTAATATACTGCAGCACCTCTTCACGCCCTAAGGCTGTCTCGGACGACGTAACGAAGACGGGCGGCAGTTCCTCCCACTCCTCGAGCAGGCGGTTCTTGTATGCGTTCACGTTCGCAGCCAATGCGCTTCGTGTAAGCTTGTCGGCCTTAGTGAATATAATGGAAAACGGCACGCCGTTCTCCCCCAGCCATTGGATGAATTCAAGGTCTATCTTCTGCGGCTCGTGACGGCAGTCGAGCAGCACGAAAAGCAAAGTCATTGCCTCGCGGTTAAGCACATAGCTTGATATTATACGCTTCAGCTGTTCGTTCTGCGTTTTGCTTCTCTTGGAGTAGCCGTAGCCCGGAAGGTCCACAAGATACCACTCATTGTTTACGATGAAATGGTTTATCAGCAAAGTCTTTCCCGGCGTTGAGGATGTCATCGCAAGCTTATTGTTGCCTGTAAGCATGTTTATAAGGCTTGACTTGCCAACATTGGAACGGCCAATGAAAGCGTATTCGGGCTTGCCGTCATTCGGGCACTTCTTTATATCCGTATTGCTTATTACAAAACGCGCGTTTTTAACAAGATTCTTCATTGTGCAATGTATTTTATGGCACGAAGATACAAAAATATCCAGAGAAACACAACCCGGCACTATTCCGCCCTACACCTTAAGAAAGAGTTTGTTCCTGTAAAGAAGATAGAGGAACAGCCAACATACAAGAATATAACAGCTCCAATATGCGGTTGCGTATAAACTTTCGGGGAACAGCGACAGCAGACCGCCGAACACAGTCTGCACAGGCCTATGAAAATCGAAGAACTGCTGAGCCATATATATTGTTATGGAGTTCATGCCTATGACACGCAAGGGGAAAGCCCATTTCCTGAAGCCTACGACATCTATCAATAGATAGAAAACGGCGAAAAGCATCATGGACCAGCCTCCTGCACAGCATACGAAGGAGCTTGTCCATAGGTTTTTGTTCACGGGGAACAGTTCTCCCCACATATAGCCGACAGAGAGCAGCAGCAACGAGCAGGCTGTCATAATAACAACCTTTTTATACTCGCCTGTTCCCTCTTTCCTTACAAGCTCGCCTGTAAAGATGCCCAGCATCGCAGTAACCATAGCCGGCAGCGTCGAGAGCAGCCCCTCGGGGTCGTGCATAGCATCATGCAGCCTGCCGGGCAGAAGGATGCGGTCTACATAGCCGACAACTGAGCCCTCCATTGAGAAAATAGAGACTGAGGCCGCTGCATCCGGAGCCTTCACCAATGCGAGCAAGGCCCAGTAGCCGAGCAGGACGGCTACGGATATTATAACAGAGAACCGCCTGCCTGTCCATAGGTATAAGAGCGAGGCCAGAGCCCACGCAAGGCCGATGCGCCCAAGCACGCTCGCATAACGCATGTTCTCAAAGTCGAAGCCGAGCAAGCCGTTATAGAGCATTCCTAAAAAGAGAAGCATGGCGCATCTTCTCAAAATCCGCAGCGAAATATCCCTCTTGCCTTTCCCGGTAGAGAGCTGCTTGGAGAGCGAGAAAGAGGTAGAGATACCTGCCATAAAGAGGAACAAGGGGAATATTATGTCGTAAAAAGCAAGGCCATGCCAAGCCTTATGCCCCATTTGAGCGATAACGATGTCCGAAGCATCACCCGGGAAGAGCGACATCAGTGATATTACAAAAGCCTCGCCGCCCATTATGAATAGCATATCGAAGCCACGCAGGGCGTCGAGCGACAAAAGGCGTCTGTTTTTATCTTTAGGGGAACGCATTATTCAATAATCAAGTCATCGAGAGCCAATTTAGGCACATAATGAATACCATTTTCCCGATAGTAGCCGCAATCGCCGCCGGCAGGCATGTCGGCAAGCTCTATTCTTTCGGCACTCTTGCCGATAGCCAGCACCATCAAGGGCTCATAGGGCAAAGAGAGGTTCTCTTTTATCCTATCCTTGTCGAAAGACATTATGCAGAGGCCGTTAAGCCCTATCTCTACAGCCTGAAGAAGCATGCTCTGCACCGAAATGCCTAAGTCGATGAACGTGCTTTGCCTCGGCTCGGAGACAGAGCATATTACGATGAACGCATTAGGCTCGTGACCCGGCAACGGCAGCTTGACATCTCTCAATGCGCTTCCCATTTTTATATGCGGAAGCACAAGCGACGCCCGCTCCTCTGTCACGAGCATGAAACGCAAAGGCTGCCTGTTCCTTGCCGAAGCCACCTTTGTGTTTACCGAAACGATGCGTCTGAGCTGGTCCCTGCGTACCTTGAACGACGAATCGTAGCCGCGTGTACTGCGGTTTTTCTGCAAGAGAGCCGCAAGACGCCCCTTTCCGCCGCTGTTCTGCGACGGGGCCTGCGAGCGGAACTGCTCCATTCTTTTTTCAAGGAAATTGTCTGCCATAAGAGATTAGATATCCATTACCACCGTGCTTCCGCTCTCCAATGATGCCCTTACATCTATGATACGTTGGTTGCCGCTGCCCCTGAAACGCAGGGTCTCATCCTTGAGAGCCTCAACGAAACGGCCGTCCACAAGCACATCGACATATTCGAGCAACTCACGCTGCTGAGGCATTTTCAGCAAATCCTCAAAGAGATAGCCTGTGTAGCACCAGATATTCTTTGCACTCTTCTCCTTTACGGCTTTTGCGAGTTCCCTAAACCCTTGAGGCTGGAACATAGGGTCGCCGCCCGAGAAAGTGACGTCGGCAAAAGGGTCGGAGAGTATCTTTTCAAGTATATCCTCCACGTCGGCCTCGTGCCCGTTCTCAATATCCCACGACTGCGGGTTATGACATCCCGGACAACGGTTAGGACATCCGGCGCAATAGACGGTTGTCCTGAAGCCGGGCCCGTCTACTGTAGTATCCTCAACAATGTCCAGGATGGATATAGTCGCCATCTGCTTATTCGTGAATTACCCTGTCGTTAAGTTCCGAGAGCTTCGCCTTGTTCCAACGGTCAGTCGTTCCTACAAGATAGCCCGTGATACGCTGCAGCTTGTCGAGATTCTTGCTGCCGCATTTCGGGCACGCCTCAAGATTCTTTGTAGAGTTCTCGTAGCCGCAGTCAAGGCAACGGTTGCGGTTATGATTTACCGAGCCGTAGCCGATGTTGTACTTGTCCATCATATCCACGACACGCATGATAGCCTCGGGATTATGCGTAGCGTCACCGTCCATTTCGACATAGAATATATGCCCGCCGCCGGTAAGAGCGTGGTAAGGAGCCTCAACCTCGGCTTTGTGACGTGCGCTGCACTTGTAATATACAGGAACGTGGTTGCTGTTCGTGTAATAGTCACGGTCGGTAACGCCGTCTATCTTGCCGAAACGCTTGCGGTCGCCACGTGTGAAACGGCCCGAGAGGCCCTCGGCAGGAGTAGCAAGGATGCTATAGTTGTGCTGATACTGCTCCGAGAAGCCGTTTGCACGATCACGCATATATGTGATTATACGCAGGCCAAGCTCCTGAGCCTCTTCGCTCTCGCCGTGATGTTTTCCGATAAGGGCTACAAGACACTCTGCGAGGCCAATGAAACCGATGCCCAAAGTACCCTGGTTTATGACAGGGGCGATAGTTTCATTTGGCTTAAGCTTCTCGCTGCCCACCCAAAGAGCCGACATGAGCAACGGGAACTGCTTTGCATAGGCGCTCATCTGGAATTCCATACGCTCATGCAGCTGACGCGCCGTAATATCGAGCAGATTATCGAGCTTAGCGAAGAAGAGAGCTATTCTCTGTTCCTTGTCCTCGACCTCCATGCACTCTATCGCCAAACGGACAATATTAATTGTAGAGAATGAGAGGTTGCCTCGTCCTACCGATGTCTTAGGGCCGAAACGGTTTTCGAACACACGTGTACGGCAACCCATTGTAGCCACCTCATACATGTATCTCTTGGGGTCGTCGGCCTTCCAATCCTCGTGCTGGTTGAACGTTGCGTCAAGATTAAGGAAGTTAGGGAAGAAACGGCGGGCCGTAACTTTGCAGGCAAGCTGATAAAGGTCGTAGTTGCGGTCGCCCGGCAGATAGCTCACGCCACGTTTCTTTTTCCATATCTGTATGGGGAATATTGCCGTTTCGCCATTGCCTACGCCACGATAGGTGCTGTTGAGCAGCTCCCTTATTATGCAACGGCCTTCGGGAGATGTATCAGTACCGTAGTTGATTGAGCTGAACACCACCTGATTGCCGCCACGAGAGTGAATAGTGTTCATGTTATGGATAAACGCCTCCATAGCCTGGTGAACACGTGCCACAGTCTTGTTCATCGCATGCTGGACGATACGCTCGTCGCCGCTGAGGAAATCAAGGGGCTCCTGCACATAGTCCTCTATTACCTTATTATATAAGTGCGAGTAGTCGGCTCCCATAAGGCCTTCGAGGCTCTTGAGCTCCTCGATGAAGCTTGAACGCACATAAGGAGCAAGATAGAAGTCAAAGGCCGGAATGGCCTGGCCTCCGTGCATCTCGTTCTGCGCAGTCTCCATTGAGATGCACGCCATGATGCTCGCAGTCTCGATACGCTTAGCCGGACGTGATTCGCCGTGACCTGCATTGAAGCCGTTGATCAGTATATGGTCGAGCGGATGCTGGCAGCAGGTAAGGCTCTTCGTCGGATAGTAATCCTTGTCGTGTATGTGCAGATAGTTGTGACGTACGGCGTCTATTACATCCTCGCTCAGCAGGAAGTCATCGACGAAAGGCTTTGTAGTCTCGCTGGCGAACTTCATCATCATGCCTGCCGGAGTATCGGCATTCATGTTGGCGTTCTCGCGTGTCACGTCGTTCGACTGGATATTGATTATCTCCTGAAAGAGATCTCGCGTCTTTGCCTTGCGTGCGATACGACGCTGGTTACGATAAGCGATATACTTTTGCGCAACGTCCTTGCGGCTACTCTTCATCAGCTCCAGCTCCACCATGTCCTGGATATCCTCCACGGTCATCTGGGCATCGCCACGGAATGATATGTGGTCGGTTATCTGACGTATGAGCGACATATCCTCACCCTTGTCGGTGTGAAGCATAGCCTTACGGATAGCGGTAATAATCTTTTCTTCATTAAAGCCGACAATACGTCCGTCGCGCTTGACAACAGTCTGAATCATATAATTATGGGATTTTTATTTTGCAAAAGTATTATGCAAAAATAAATAAACTATTCATAATACCATGCCAAAACAGACAAAAGATATCAACAGAATTTAAATTTAACATATGGGTCAAAGACTTAGTTACCGGAACGCAATATATCAAAAAAGATGTTGATTATTTGCCTTTTACAAAACTTTTCGCTTATATTGCAAGCGTTATAACTCCTATATTAACCTTAACACCTTTTCGATTATGATTGTATGGATAGTAATAGGGAGCGTTCTGATTCTTGCGTTCGCCGCAAAGGTTTTGGTTAAACTGCGTCGCAGGAAATACACAAGGGACTATCACCCGAACATAAACACACGCAAAAAACGGTTGAGGTTCGCAAAAAGATTCCGTCACCTTGAAGGATTAGGAGACTGAACCCATAATATACATCGAGCGGGAAGTTTATTGCTTCCCGCTCGATGTATTTACTTGTTATGCTCCTCTTCAATCTCTTCGGGAGACATTGGCTTGTACTTGCCGAGACGTCGCGCGCCGCCTTCGAACACATAGTAGTCCTCTTCGCCTCTCATGCCGCCGAAATTACGCCATGAGTCGAGCTTGTCGTAACAGATGAAGTCGGTGAACTGCTTTTCGGCACGCCATTTGTCGATAAGGTCGGGAATAAAATAAATTCCCGGCTCAACGGTGAATACGAAGCCCGGCTCCAGAGCCTTTGCCAAGCGGAGTGATTTCCAGCCGAAGAGAGTACTCTTGGAACGGCCCTCTTCGTAACCGACATTAACCTCGCCGAGATTTTCCATATCATGCACGTCAAGGCCCATCATGTGTCCGAGCCCGTGAGGCATGAACATGCATGTAGCCCCTTTTATTGTAGCCTCGACAGGGTCGCCCTTCATAAGGCCGAGGTCAATCATGCCCTTTGCTATCTCCGTAAGCACGAGCTTATGCACTTCACGGTATTCAACGCCCGGCCTGATATTCTCAAGGCCTGTAAGATGAGCCCTGCGAAGGATATTGCACACCTCGCGCTGCTGCTCCGTGAAACGCTTGCCCACAGGCATTGTCGTTGTCAGGTCGCCGGCATAGTGCATGGCATTCTCGCAGCCCGAGTCAAGCAGCAGCATCTGCCCCTCTTTCAACGGAGCCGTGCCGTATGCGTGGTTATGGAGAGTCTGACCGTTCACGGTAGCGATTATAGGGAAAGAGAGGCCGAAGTTGTGCTTCTGAGCCTCGGCCTGGACAACAGCTACGATTTCGGCCTCAGTCGTTCCGGGACGTACCGCACGCATCGCAGCGCAATGCATGTCTACCGAAACGTTCACAGCCTCCTCGATTTGGGCGATTTCCTCTTCGCTCTTGTAGTTACGCTGCGCTATTACAGCCTTTACAAAAGCCATAGACGCAGCTGCGGCCTGTTCTGCCGGATTTATGCCAAGCAGCTCCTGGAGCCATACCTGATGGTCGGCACGATAAGGAGGCAGGAAGTGTACCTTTTGGCCCTTTGCCTGAGCGTCGCCCACATACTTGGCAAGGTCGCTCATAGGCCTTGTAATTTCAATGCCTACACGCTCGCTCTTCTCCTTGATTGTAGGCTGAATGCCTGTCCATACAATATCGTCGATTGTAAGCTCGTTGCCGAATATTATCTCCTTGTCGTTGTCGATGTCGATTACGGCTGCGAGCCCCTCATAGTCCGATGCGAAATAATACAGGAAAGTCGAATCCTGACGGAAATGATATGAGTTGTCGGCATAATTCATGCCTGTAAGGTTGTTGCCGAGGAAAAGCAGCAGACCGCTGCCAACCTTCTCTTTCAACGCCTGACGGCGTGCAACATAAGTCTCTTTAGAAAACATAGTGTATTTATTATTGGTTAATTTATCGTTTTACAACAGCTCTGAACACGAAATAGACGTGGCGGCCTATCGTGGAGAGAAGCCCGTAATGCTTTGCCATTACCCGGAAACGCTCAATCAGCGACTCTCGGTGTCTTTGCAAAGATAATCCGTTTTGCAGATAGTTTGTCACTATGGCGTTCACGTTTACCATTTTTTTCGCCTTCTTCATTATTTTTATGCACCAGTCCACGTCGGAGGAAAGCCGGTACCTAAGGTCGTAAAGAGGCGCTATCTCACGGCGGGCATAGAAAGACTGGTGGCAGACAAGCATTCCGTTCCTGAAACTTCTCCAATCGAGCTTTTCGGGCGCTTTGAGCCTCCTCATACGCACGAAATTGCGTTCCTCGTCCACTTCTGCCGTTTCGCCATACAGCACGTCGGGCAGCCGCTCTTCGCCGGCAATGGCATCCACGACAGTCTGCAAGGTGTCGGGAGAGTAGAACGAATCACCGGCATTCAGGAAACAGAGATAATCGCCCGTAGCGAGCTTGATTCCCTTATTCATGGCGTCGTAAATGCCGTTGTCACGCTCGCTCACAATATGCGCGAACTCTATGCCGCTTGCCTTAGCCTTAGCTAAAGTATCGTCCTTTGACCCGCCGTCAATGAGCAGATACTCATAGTTGCCGTACGTCTGCCCTATTACGCTTCTCAATGTCGGCTCTATGACAGACGAAGCGTTATATGTTATAGTTATTATCGAGAATTTAGGTTTCAAGCCCATATATTACTGTTTCTTTATACCCTTATAGACCATTGCTCCCGCAAGAGCCACAACAACGACACCGACAACAATAGACAAATAGAACGACCAGCGGTGACTCTTATGCATAACCTCGTCGAAGCACTTGAACTCTATCGTATGCTTGCCGGCGGGAACAGGCAGGGCGCGCAGCACATAGTTGGCACGTACAGGAGCGACCTCCTCGCCGTCGATATAAGCCTTCCATGTCTTGTAATAGACCTCGGAGAAGACCGCAAGCTTAGGCTGCTCGCATTGGCTGTCGTAGATTATATTTCCCGGATTGCGGTATTCAGCAAGCCTTATCTCGCCGGCAGCGTCATTATCGTACTTTTCGGCGCCGGGCAGGGACTCCTTCCAAGCGATGTCTACGTGCGCCGTTTTCTTATCGACATTCTTTATTGCCTGCAACTCCTCGGCTGCCCCGTCTACCCAATTTATACTATCGACGAGCCAGCAGTTCCCGTATGCTCCGGGGAGCCCATAGAGGGCGGTGTTCTCGGCTACGCCGTTACCGGTAATGAAGAAGCGTGTGTTGAGCATTGAAATCACATTCCAGTTCATTTTTGAGAGGTATGCGTCTATCAAATCCTGATACCTCGCCAGTTTCGCCGGGCTGTAACCGCCGATAGAGTTATGCTTGTACGACGTGAACGCCTCATTGAACGGGCTTGACGTGAGGTTGAAGACCCTGTAATGCGGGTCGTCGCCAGCCATGCGGTATATATCCTTGTCTACGTCGGTAACCTCAATTGCGGTTGTCTTTTTCTTAGCGATAAAGTCGTCGTGCGAAAGGAAACGCCAAGAGACAGGCCACATGTCGAACAGGAACATTACGCCAAGAAGAGCCACGAACAGCCACTCCTTCACCTTTCCTCTCATATATACGGAAAGCAGCAAAGCCGCGGCGGCAATGAAGAGCAAAGAACGCAAAGAGTCGGAAACGAGCATTGACTTACGCTCTGCAATGACAGCGTCATACAGTTCCGGCATCTGAGCGAGCCCGGCGTCGTTCGGCGACGTAAAACCGAGCAAAGAGCCCCCGAACAGGCTGAAGAGGAGAGCAACGCCGCCTGTTACAGCAAACGAGATGAAGAGCGCCTTGCGTAACGCCTTAATAGCCTCATCGTTCTTTTCCTTCACCACCTCGACAACCTTTTTCACAGCAAGCAACGCCGTTATCGACATTGTCATTGTAGTAATGACGAGAGACATCGACGGCGTGCGGAACTTGTTGTAAAGAGGCATGTATTCGAACAGGAAGTTGTTTATTCCCGGCAGATTGCGTCCCCACGCAAGCACAAGCGAGAAGAGCGTCGCCGCAAGCAGCCACCACCTTTCAGGCCCGCGAAGAATTATCATGCCAAGCACAAAGAGGAAGCAGACTATCGCCCCCGCATATACAGGGCCCTCGGTGAAGGGCTGGTCACCCCAGTATGTAGGCGCTGCGGAGACGAAGCTCAAAGCCTCTTGGTTTATCTGCGTACGCAAATCCTTGTCGGACTGGATATAACGCATGGCCTCGGCACGGGTAGCCCCCGGATTCTGCTCCATGATTGCATCGACATAGTAGTCGGTCATTATCTTGCGGTACTCGCCGTACAGTTTGCTCTCCTTGCCTACGTCGTAGTGCGATGACGCGCCGTAGAAGTTCGGTATAAGCAGAGTGAAGCTCTCCATTTTGCCGTAGCTCCAGCTGAACGCATAGTCAATGTCAAGGCCTTTGGCCTTTTCACCCTTTCCGGCACTTATCTCGGAGCCTCCTCGCATAGAGTCCTTTGCGTAGTCGCTGGTAGGAAGAAGTATTCCCACGGCAGGGGCTACAGCCAGCAAAGCCACAAGGGCAAGCACGCCCGTAGCCTTGAAATAGTAGGGCAGCCATTTTTCACGCCATGCATATATGAAATATACGACAGCCATTATGAGAGCCGTCAGAAGCATATAGTATGTCACCTGCTGATGACTCCAAAAGATATTCAGGCCGGCAAAAAGCAGGGTAAGCAGGGAGCCTGCGAGAAGCTTCCGCCTGTAGCACAGCACTATGCCCCCGACTATCGGCGCAAGGGTTGCGATTACAAGGCTCTTGTTCATGTGGCCGGCAGCTATAATGATGAAATTATATGAGCCTAACGTGTAGACTATCGCCCCTGCAATGCTTAGCCACGGTTTGCAGCCGAGCGCCAGGAACAGCAGATAACAGCCCAGAAACGTTGCGAATATGCAGCCTATGTGGCGGCTCGACGCACCGAATACATTAAGAGTCACAAGGCGGCTCAACGGCTTGAATGTGTTTGCAGGCTGAGGAGCGAACGTGTAGTTGCACGGCATGCCCGAGAACATGGAGTTCGACCAATAGGAATACTCTCCGCTCTCTTTGTGATAGTCCTGAGCGTCCTTGCCCCAGCCCATTGAGCCTACAGCGTCGGCCTGACGTACATCCTTTCCTTCGAGTACCGGCTGGAAATATGCCAATGTAAGGAACAGGAAAACAGCCACAGCCGCTACGTGCGGCACAATACTCTTCCAATCAAAATTCTTCATCATATCTTGTCTTTATTTTCCAAAATCGTTTTCAAATGAGAGAACATCCTTTGCTCGTACTGCTCAATGGTATAGTTCTCCCTTATGAGCTTGTGCGCCGCCCACGCCTTCAGGGCAAGTTCCTCGACAGGCATTGAGCCGGCCTGCGACAGAGCCTCTTCAAAAGCTGCGTACGTGACATCGGCGACCATAATTCCGTGCCGACCGAAATCAATGCCTGTCGCAGCGCTGTAAACAGGCAGAAGAGCGCCGTTGCCTATCACATTAAGGACAGCGACAGCCATGCCCTCGGATATCGACGGGCTTGCCAATATTCCGCATTCGGACAGAATGCGTGCGAACTCTTTGGACTCAATATCCACAAAGCCGTGCATTATTATATTGCCGCACTCCTTTACTTTAGGGTTATAGTAGTCCCAGAAACCGCTTTCGAGCCTGCTTCCGCCGCATACGTGAAGCGTATATTCCTTATGAGCCATGACAAAGTCGATAGCTATGTCAAGCCCCTTGTGTACCATGCCCGAGCTTCCGAACCAAAGTATTGACTTGTTGCATTTCGCAAAGTCCTTCTCCCTCTCAGGCTCGGTCACCTTGAAATAGAAAGCCGGCAGAAGAGCGTACTTCTCTTTTCTATCGTCCTGCTTAAGGTATTGTTCCAGGACATATTCGCTGCCGAGCATTACGACCGCATCGCTGAACGTTGTCTCGTAATAGGCTCTGCCGTCACCGGGCATGTAGCGGTTGGAGTTCAGCAGCCACAATCCATGACGCTCAAAGAACTCCCTGTTACGCAACGCCGTGACCTTATAGTTATAACACATTTCGGCACCCACGGAGTAGAATATCCTCAACGGCTGCTTGCCACTGACGTCGAACGAGCCCATAAACGCATTGCCGTTTATGCCGAAAACGACATCGTATGGAGAATAGTCTATTCCGGTTTTCCCGCGCGAGCAGCAATCGACGCTGTAGCCGAGACGGTCGAAGCACCGGGCTATAGTATAGCATTCCGTGAGGTTTGAATGATACTTGGACAAAGGCTTGCTGTTGAAGGCTTCGGGCAGATGACACATGAGAACCCGCTTTGAACGCCCTTTGCCGAAGACGTCACGCACGAGCTTTTCGCCGGCCAGCAGCCTCTGCGCCCATGAAGCGATAGCCGAAGCCGTACGCCGCTTCGCTATTGGCCAGACCCTTGATATTTCGGATAACTTTACTTTCATAGCCGTTTGTTTATAGTTTACGGTAGACGTCGCATGTCTGTTCAACCATTCTCTCTACAGAGAACTCTTTGCTGCGGAGCAATCCTTTGTTGCTCAGTTCTTCACGCAACGACGGAGTGACAAGAAGCTCTTTCAGGGCATCATACATTGACTGCGCGTCGTTGGGGTTGAAGAATAGCGCCGCGTCGCCTGCCACCTCCGGGAAACAGCTTGCGTCGCTAAGGCATACAGGGCAGCCGTTGGCGAACGCTTCAAGTATTGGGATGCCGAAGCCCTCGTATTGCGACGGGAAGACGAAGCACAACGCATGACGGTAAAGCGATGCCATTTGGGCATCGTTCGCCGATATGTGAAGAATGCGGTCGGCGATGCTCCATTTTTTGAACAGCGCCGTCTCGTGCGGCGTAAAGGGGTTGCCCGTGCATACAATCTT
This sequence comes from Bacteroidaceae bacterium, assembly GCA_017462065.1. Classification (GTDB taxonomy): domain Bacteria; phylum Bacteroidota; class Bacteroidia; order Bacteroidales; family Bacteroidaceae; genus HGM04593. The sequence continues at coordinate 5,896 of JAFTRV010000003.1, read as the reverse complement.
GAGATTCGGGTCAAGGTTGAACAAAGGACGCACGGCCGACAGCCACGGATAGAAGTTCTTGTAGCCCTTGCGTTCTCCCACATAGAGTATATAACGGTCGAACAGCTGAGCAGCGGGATCCACGACAGGCCTGTATCCATGATACACCACGCTTATCTTCGATGGGTCGGTGCCCAGCTTTTCAATAATATCCCTTTTAGTGTTCTCGCTAACGGCTATTATGTGGTCGGCCTCGGATATGAGCAGTCTTTTATGAGGTATTGTCTTGTCGTATATGAGAACATCCTGCGGGTAACGCTCGAATGTCATGTCGTGTATCGTCAAGACAAGTGGTTTCTGTCTCTTTCTCAATGCCTTAAGGAAATAGGGGCTGTAATATGTCGGGTGGAAGATGTCGTAGTCGCCCGACTTAACTGCGCTCTTGGCCATTCTGTCGTTCGCAAGTGCATAGAGACGGCGGCGTATTCTGTAATTCCGGGGATACGAGAACTTTTCATATTCTTGACCGTACGTTTCCACCACATAGTGGTTCTCACAATAACGCATAGGAAGCTCTGCCGCGAATTCATTCCGAGGCAGGTTGTATATCAGGTCGGCGAAATAGCGTGTGACTCCGCCGAAACGCTGAAACGTGAACATCTGGTTATCGTACAATATCTTTTTCATGTCACTTGTTACGCTTGAACAGGAAATCTATAATCTCGGAGAGCTCGTCGCTCTTGGCGACCCATGCAACAACGACATACAGCAATGCCGCTATCGCAATCCTCGACACGAGCAAGAGATACATATTGGCGATAGATGCTGTCATGCATGATGTCGCAAGCATAACCGCTGCGGCAAGCAGCATATAAGGCATGGTGTCTCTCAGGAACATTTTAATTGTCAGGCTTATCTCTTTCTTCACGAAATAGCTCCACACCGACAGCCAGAGGATATTGAATATGCAATATGCCGCCAGCATAGGCTTTATTCCGAAACCGGACATCGTCAGCAACATCGCAAGGGTGAGAAGGCCTTGCACAATGGTACACCACATGAATGTCCTTGACCTGCCCCTGCTCACAAGCAGATTGGTCATCATTGACTGCAAAGGCATGAAAGCCCCCCAGACAGCGAGTATCTGCAGCATCTTGGCGCTTTCGAGCCATTTCGAGGTTATTATTACCACTATCAGCTCCTTTGAGACCAATGACATTCCGAACATCAGCGGAAAGGCTACAAAAGCCGTAAAGCGGAGCATCTTGCGGAATACACGCAGCTGACGTTCGTTGTCATCGACAACTTTCGCCAGCACGGGCTGTGCAACGGCATTGACCATTCCGTTCACTACCTCGCCTCCCATGTTGAACCATTCGGCCGACTTGGTATAGTTGCCCACGTCGGCGCGGCTGTAGAACTTGCCGAGAATAAAAGAGAAGATGTTCCAATTGAAGCGTTGGAACACATTCGTTATAAGCAGACGGTAGCTGAAGGCGAAGAGATACCTCAGCGGAGCGAAATTAACCTTTAGCGTAGGCCGCCACGGGGTAAAGCACCAGCATACGATGGTGCGTACAAGCACATAGACAATGCTCTGCGTCGCAATGCCCCAATATGAATAGCCATTGACAGCCATCACTATTCCCACGACGCCCGAGACAGCTATCGAGAGAATGAACGCTATCGACTTCTGTTTCACCTTAAGCTCCCTGAAGAGGTATGCCGACGGCGCTATTCCGAAGGCTGCGACGACAAAGCCCAGGAAGTTATAGCGTGAAAGCTCTACGAGAATGGGCTGGTTGAAGAAGCCTGCGATAAGAGGGGCGCAGGCGTAAAGCCCGCCGTACATGACTAAAGAGATTATGATATTGAACCAGAAGACTGCGTTGTAGTCATCGTGCGTCACCTCTTTGCGGTTGGCTATCGCCATTACGAAGCCGCTGTCCTGCAACGAGCCGGCTATCGCCGAGAATATCGCAAGCATGCCTATGGGGCCATAGTCGTCGGGGCCGAGAAGACGTGCAAGGTATATGCCGAAGAAAAGGCTCAGCAATTGGCACACTGCATTGCTCATGCCGCCCCAAAGAAAACCCTTTGCGACGGCATGCTTGAGATTGCTGTTTGCTGCGCTTTCCTTCATTACTCCATTATTTCCTGGCCCAAAGAAAACCCTTTGCGACGGCATGCTTGAGATTGCTGTTTGCTGAACCTTCCTTCATTGCCAAATATTACTTTATCTCGCTTCCGGGCTTTGCGGCAGGCGTCACTGTAAGCAGCGAAAGCTTGCCCTCGTTGTCCTCGGCGCTCAGAATCATGCCCTCGCTCACGATGCCTCGCAGCGTTCGTGGCGGCAGGTTGGCAATGAAGCACACCTGCTTGCCGACAAGTTCTTCGGGGTTGAAATGCTTTGCGATGCCCGAAAGGATAGTACGTGTCTCAAGGCCGTCGTCTATCTTGAACTGCAGGAGCTTGTCGGCCTTAGGCACCTTAGTGCATTCAAGGACAGTTCCTACACGAAGGTCGAGCTTCATGAAGTCATCGAATGAACATTCGGGGCGTATGGGGTTGGCCTTGTAGTTGGCTGCCTCGTTCTCTTTCTTTATGCGGGCAAGACGGTCAAGCTGCGCCTGTATGGCATCGTCCTCGATTTTCTCGAACAGGAGCGAGACCTCGCCGAGTTCGGCGCCTTCGGCAAGCAGGGATATGCTGCCGAGGCTTGTCCATTCAAAGCTTGAGAGGTTGAGCATCTCACGCAGCTTCTTGCTGCTGAACGGCAAGAACGGCTCGAACACTATTGAGAGGTTCGCCACGAGCTGCAACGAGAGGTTCAGGATTGTAGCCACACGTCCCAGGTCTGTCTTTGCAAGCTTCCAGGGCTCTGTCTCGGCAAGATAGCGGTTTCCGATGCGGGCAAGCTCCATAGCCTCTTTCTGCGCCTCACGGAACTTGTACTGGTCGAGCAGATGCTCTACCCTATCCTTTACTCCCACGAACTCGTTTACGATAGCCTTGTCGTAGTCGGTGAGCTCGCCGCAGGCGGGCACCTTGCCGTCGAAATATTTCTTTGTCAGCACTAAGGCACGGTTCACGAAGTTGCCGTAAACCGCAACAAGCTCGTTGTTGTTGCGTGCCTGGAAATCCTTCCAAGTGAAATTGTTGTCTTTCGTCTCAGGAGCGTTCGCGGTGAGGACATAGCGCAGGACGTCCTGCTTGCCGGGGAAGTCCACAAGATACTCGTTGAGCCATACCGCCCAGTTGCGTGATGTGGATATTTTGTCATCCTCAAGGTTCAGGAACTCATTGCTCGGGACATTGTCGGGAAGCACATAGTCGCCGTGCGCCTTAAGCATCGCGGGGAAGACTATGCAATGGAACACGATGTTGTCCTTTCCTATGAAATGGACAAGGCGTGTATCCTCGCTCTTCCACCACTGCTTCCATGTGTCGGGCAGCAGCTCCTTTGTATTGCTGATATAACCGATAGGGGCGTCGAACCACACATACAGCACCTTGCCTTCGGCGCCCTCCACAGGCACAGGAATACCCCAGTTGAGGTCGCGTGTCACTGCGCGCGGCTTGAGGCCGGTGTCGAGCCAGCTCTTGCATTGGCCGTACACATTGCTTCGCCACTCCTTGTGTTCGTTGAGTATCCACTGCTCCAGCCAGGGCTGATACTGGTCGAGGGGCAGATACCAATGGCTTGTCTTGCGTTTCACGAGCTTGTTGCCCGAGTCGGCATTGTATGGATTGATAAGCTCGTCGGGAGATAGCGTTGCGCCACACTTCTCGCACTAGTCGCCGTATGCGTCGGCGGCATGGCAACGGGGACACTCTCCGCGAATGTTGCGGTCGGTGAGGAACTGTTGCTCGCCCTCGTCGTAATACTGTTCGCTCTCCATCTCCACGAACTTGCCCTCGTCATAGAGCTTGCGGAAAAAGTCCGAGGCCAGCTCACGGTGAGTCTGCGACGTAGTGCGTGAATAGACGTCGAAAGAGATGCCGAAGCCCTCGAAAGAGTCCTTTATGATTTTGTGATAACGGTCTACCACGTCCTGAGGAGTTATGCCCTCTTTCTTCGCACGTATTGTTACGGGAACGCCATGCTCGTCGCTGCCGCCGATGAAGAGGACATCCTCGCCTTTCAGACGCAGATAACGCACATAAATATCAGCAGGCACATAGACGCCTGCGAGGTGACCTATGTGAACAGGGCCGTTCGCATACGGCAGAGCCGATGTCACAAGAGTTCTTTTGAATTTCTTTTCCATGTCTTTATGTTTTTTTGAATTATTCCGAGGCTTGTTATTACAAACTACAAAAGTAGTTATTTTATTTTAATTACACAGACACGCATGCGAGAAATTGAGCGGCGGCCATGAATATGTCATGGCAAGCGTCAGGTAAAACGTGTAATATTCGTATTTTGCGGCAGAATATATTATCTTCGCAACGGTGATAAATGAAGAACGAAGAATATAACAGCAAAGATAAGCAACCATTATCCCTGCGGCGACGAAGCCTTGCCGGCAACGCTTGACGCCGCACACAAAGACAAAAAATAAACGCAAAATTATAGCCAAATGCAAAAAAACACATTTTCATCGGTATCTTTTACCGATACAAAGCCGCATTACGAACTGCTTGACGGGCTTCGCGGAGTAGCTGCGATTCTTGTTCTTTTCTATCACATTTTCGAAGGCTTTTCGTTCGCGGAAGTCACGAACAATGCAGGTAGCGGAATAATAACTACGCTGAACCACGGACACATCGCCGTCGATTTCTTCTTTATCCTTTCGGGATTCGTGATAAGCTATGCATACGACGACCGTTGGAAGAAGATGAGCTTAGGCGGTTTCTTCAGCCGCCGTCTTATACGTCTGCACCCGATGCTCATAATGGGAGCGATAATCGGCGCTATCTCATTCTTTGCAGTAGGCTGCGAAAGGTGGGACGGCACTACAACGCCGACCGGCTGGGTGATGGCAGCGTTGCTGCTTACCATGTTCATGATACCCGCCTTGCCGGGCCTTCCTTATGAGGTACGAGGCAACGGCGAGATGTTTCCCTTGAACGGACCGGGGTGGTCGCTCTTCTTCGAGTATATCGGGAACATCCTCTACGCCCTTTTTATACGTCGCCTATCGACGACGCTCCTTGCGGTATTCACGGCATTGCTTGGCATCGTTCATGCATGGTTCTTCATAGGCAACGTTTCGGGATATGACATGGTTGGCGTTGGTTGGACAATTGACGAGATAAATTTCTGGGGCGGATTTGTGCGCATGCTCTTCCCGTTCAGCATGGGCATGCTCATAGCAAGGACATTCAGGCCAAGAAAGGTTAAGGGCGCATTCTGGATATGCAGTTTAATCCTTGTCGTTCTCTTTGCCGTACCCTACATAGCGCCTGCCGGCGACATAAGCCTCAACAGCCTTTATGAGTTCGCATGCATTGCGTTCATATTCCCGTTTGTAGTATGGCTCGGAGCATGCGGCAAGAGCGGCAACGGCACTACACACAGAATAAACAGGCTGCTTGGCGACCTGTCGTACCCGCTATATATCGTTCACTACCCTATAATGTATGTTTTCTACGCATGGCTTATCGAGAACGAGTATTACACCTTGCAGCAATGCTGGCCGACAGCTCTGTTGGTTGTTGTTTCAAGCATTCTGCTTGCCTTGCTCTGCCTTAAGCTCTACGACGAGCCGGTACGCCGTTGGCTTGCAAAGAGGTTCATAAAAAGATAACTCTATCAAACGATTTCAGGAGAGTGACCCAAAAGTCACCCTCTTGTCGTCGGGGGTGAATAAAAAGCAAAGTTCAAGGCTTGTGCAGGCTTCAAAACCGCAGTTTACTTGGCGTAAATGAGGATTTTGAAGGCAAACGTAACACAGAAATTTACTTTTTAGTC
>JAFTRV010000026.1 GCA_017462065.1 Bacteroidaceae bacterium | reverse complement strand
TACTTTTTCACGAGAGAAAAAGTAATGAGAGAAAAAACGGCTTATTGTAACAACCGGTAGCTTAAGGTTGAGGACTGCGGTAGAATATAAGACGAGCGACAGCGAGGTTTTTGTTTTAACCAAAAAGTTGCTTGGCCCCCCAACTTTTGCTGGTGAGCCATATAAAAGCATGCTCGCCAAATAAATTTCGGCGAGCATGCTTTTTATTGAATTCTTGTAACGGAATTACTCTTCGAAACCGTTAGGATTGTTCTTCTGCCAATTCCAGCTGTCACGGCACATCTCCTCGATGCCGAATTCTGCTTTCCAGCCGAGTTCCGCCTCTGCCTTCGCAGGGTTGCAGTAGCATGTAGCGATGTCGCCCGGACGGCGTGGCTTGATTGCATAAGGAACGGGAACGCCGTTAGCCTTTTCGAAAGCCTTCACAACGTCAAGCACTGAATATCCGTGGCCTGTACCGATATTGTATATAGCGATACCCTTGTTCGCAACGATAGCCTTGAGGGCTGCAACGTGAGCACGGGCAAGGTCTACTACGTGGATGTAGTCACGTACGCCGGTACCGTCGTGTGTGTCGTAGTCGTTGCCGAACACGCCCAACTCAGCACGCTTGCCTACTGCTGTCTGAGTGATGTAAGGCATGAGGTTGTTAGGAATGCCGTTGGGGTTCTCGCCGATAGTACCGCTTTTGTGCGCGCCGATAGGGTTGAAATAACGGAGAAGAACGATGTTCCACTCGTTGTCGGCCTTCTGAATGTCCATGAGCACTTCCTCAAGCATAGACTTGGTCTGGCCGTAAGGGTTAGTGCAATGGCCCTTTGGGCACTCTTCTGTGATAGGAATGATTGCCGGGTCGCCGTATACTGTAGCGCTTGAAGAGAAAATCATGTTCTTGCAACCGTTCTTGCGCATAACGTCCACAAGCACGAATGTGCCGTTCATATTGTTCTCGTAGTACTCGAGAGGCTTAGCACAGCTCTCGCCTACAGCCTTGAGGCCGGCAAAGTGAATGCAAGCATCGAACTTGTGCTCGTCAAAGACCTTCTGCAAGCCTTCGCGGTCACGGATATCGACCTTGTAGAAAGGAACGTCCTTGCCGATGATTTTGGCAACACGCTTCAAAGATATTGGAGACGAGTTGTCGAGGTTGTCAACTACTACGGCCTCATGACCTGCTTCGGTAAGTTCAATCAAGGTATGGCTTCCGATGAAACCGGCGCCACCAGTGAGTAGGATTTTCATTTTTGTCTATTTAAATGGTTTGTTAGTAAGCTTTACAACATTAAGAACGGCATGCTGTCGCAAGCGAAACGCTTGTTCGGAATGTCTCTCCTTGCAAATTTAATACATTTTATTCAAGAACAAAATAAAATGATTATTTTATTAAAATAACAAAAATAATTGCCTCGAAGCATTCCTGTTCGGCAAAAAAGTATTACCTTTGCACCGCCGATACGAGATATCGGCTAACTCAAATCATTAACCATTAAAAAACTACAAAAATGGCAACAAAAATCAGACTGCAGAGAAGAGGCCGTAAGCACTACGCATTCTACTCTATCGTGATTGCAGATTCGAGAGCTCCACGCGATGGAAAGTTCACCGAGAAACTCGGTACCTACAACCCCAACACTAACCCTGCTACTGTAGAACTTAACTTCGAAAGAGCATTGTGGTGGGTAAACAATGGCGCTACTCCTACTGACACTGTACGCAACATCCTTTCAAGAGAGGGCATCTACTTGATGAAACACCTCCAGGGCGGCGTTAAGAAGGGCGCATTCGACGAGGCTGCGGCACAGGCTAAGTTCGAAGCTTGGAAGACAGCTAAGGCAAATGCCCTTAACGGTATCAAGAGCGCTGAAGAGCAGGCTAAGCGTGACAACAAGAAGGCACGTTTGGAGGCTGAGAAAGAGGTTAATGCAGCTATTGCAAAGAAGGTGGCAGACAAGAAGGCTGCCGAGGCTCTTGCAAAGGCTGAGGCAGAGGCTGCAGCCGCTGCTGAGACAGAGGCTCCTGCAGAGGAGGCTACTGAGGCTCCCGCAGAGGCTTAACAAACCTTTTGCAGTAATGCTCAACATAAAACCGGTAACTCAATGTTGCCGGTTTTTGTTTTTTATAAAATAAGCAAAACCGATGCTCTTTTTGAAATTTTGCAAAAAGGCGAAGGAAAGTCAATAGTTACTGTATTTTATAATATATGATTTTGCAGTTCGTTCCAAATAGATTATTTTTGTCTCTGCATCCATACAATGATAATGAAAAAGCTAACAGAAATATTCCTTGTTTCGCTTCTCGCCCTCTTGTTTAGTTCATGCGGCGAGGACCGAAGCCACGAATACTACGAATTGACAAAAGAGAACCAATGGATATACAATACAATGCTGGATGTATATCTATGGAACGGAAGCATCACGCAACCACTGCAGGCTCGTTTTTTTGACAAGCCTTCGAACTTCTTTGCAGCGTTGCTCCACAACAACGACAAAGCGTCGTTCTTTACCGATACCGTTTCTGCGGGCGACTATGGAATGAGGCTGAGCGTAATGTACGATCCGTTGCTCCTATACCCACGTGCCGTGTATGCCCTCGTTACGTATGTTGAGCCGAATTCACCCGCTGCAAAAGCCGGCATTGAGCGAGGCGCATGGATATCCTCGGCGAACGGCAAGAGCTTCACCAAGAACAATTATTCGGTATTGGAGTCGGGAACAGGGTTAGCTGCCGGTACGGAATATATTGATTATGACGATGAGAAAGGCATATACTATTGGGTTAAGTCGGACACAATAGCTATTGGACAATCACAGCCTTACGAACGAGCAAACATTTCGTTAGACACAGTTTATGCGGTGCGTGACAAAAAGGCGGGATACATCTTCTGCAACAGCTTCAACGGTGATGACTTCAAGGGGAAATGCGATAACGTGTTCTCAAGATTCTCAGCGGAAGATGTGCAGGCTGTCATCATTGACCTCAGATACAACAGCGGCGGTGCGATAGAGAATGCCGCATATATGGCAAGCTCGCTCGTTCCTGCAGGGTTGTCGGGTACGCCGTTCGCAGTTCTCAAGAACAGCGACAACGAGATTGACACGACCTACTGTTATTCCGAGCCGCTTTTCAGCATTGGAGATAAAAAGCTATATTTTCTTATAGGTGAAGGCACTAAGAGCGTCGCCGAGCTGTTGGCTGCTTCGGTAAACGGTTCAAGAAGCATGTACGATGCGTATATCATTGGCAAGAGAAGCAGCGGCACGAACATTATCGTGGAGAGCATTGATTCTCCTTACGGCTTTAAGATTAGCCCTGCGACAGCAATCGCCTGCTTGCCCGACGGCACTCCCCTGCAGGCTGAGGGGATAGGCCCCGACTATGAGGTCGATGAACTTGAACAGATAGAACGTATCTATAACATAGGCAACGAGCAGGAATTTCTCTTATACAATACTCTCTACCACATAGCGAACGGCTACATGCCGAGCGACGCTCCTGCAAAATGAGCTTCTGTTGATTTCAAGGCTATGCTCCCTGTACTGGAATTCTGTGCAGGGAGCATTTATATTATCTATAACCTTTTTTTCGTTTCGTAAACTAAAAATTCGAAACCACAGCTCTTTTTCGTGTGTTAATTTTCTAAATCACTAAAAAGTTAATGCAATGAAAAAGTTTCTTTTACTTGCGGCCATGTTTGCCGCATTCCTGTTTTCGTCATGCAACTCATGCAACGGCAACAAACAGAACGGAGTTGTGATTGAGAGTGAGACAGACAGTCTCTATTGGGTAAACGACTCGACAATAGCCGACGCTCAGACATTCGTCTTCGAGGGGATGTCTCCTATGCAGAACAACGCCATAGCCGACGTTATCCTCACGGTGCGTACCATTAACCTCAACAGCGACGGCACGTACAGTATCACCACCGACTACATTGACGAAGGAATAGCCACGCAGACCGACAACGGAGAGGCCGTATTCCTGCTAAGCACGGAGAATGACAGCACTGCCACTGTGATTGAGCTTGTTTCGGCCAACTACAACCCCACTGTCAGCTTCATGATGCTTGAGGACAGTTCTCTTGTCAAGGTCAATGACAACGGCATGCCGGCAAGCATGCACAAGGAACACCGCTTAAAGGTAAAGAAATGAGGTAACTTTTAAAATGTATATTATGAAAAGTAAGACTTTCCTATTGATTATTGTTCTTTGCGCAGCCATAATGTCGTGTCAGAAAAACCCGGACATTGACAGGCTTGACAATGACTACCTTGTATACACCAACTACGACAGCGAAACAGACTTCAAGTCGCTCAGTACTTTCTACGTCATTGACAGCATACTGATTATCGGCAACGATGACAAGGCGTCATATTGGAACAACAATAATTCGCAGAAGATAGTATCGGCGTTCAGGACAGGGCTCGAGGGTGCCGGATACACCTACGTGGCATCGGACGAGGCCCCCGAAATGGTACTTCAGCTCAGTTATGTGAACACCACTTATTACTTCAACAGCTATGGTCCCGGCCCCTGGTGGAACTACTACCCCGGCTACTGGAACTGGGGCGGTTGGGGGTGGTACTACCCATACACCTTTACCTATAGCTACAGCACCGGCTCAATCATCGGCGAGCTCGTGAACACCAAAGCCCCTACCCCGCAGAACGACAAGCTGACGGTAATATGGAACTCGTACATCTGCGGCCTGCTTAACGGCAACAACTTGAGCCTTTCACGCACATACAGCGCTATTGAACAGGCCTTCAAGCAGTCGCCATATTTGACGAACAAGTAATAACCTTAATCACTAAATGTATGAAAAATCTACGATACATGCTTTGTACTGCGCTTCTTGCAGCGGCACTCACTGTTCCGTCATCGAGCAAGGCTCAGATATCTCTCGACAGCTATTACAATGTCGATTGGCAGTTCAACATCCCCATAAGCAACAAGTTCTCTAACAAGGCAAGCGGCTGGGGCATGAGCTTCGAGGGCGGCTATTATGTTCACCGTAACATTGCCATTGGCGCATTCATAAGTTTTCACACCAACAACGAATACTTCTCGCGCCGCACAATCAACCTGACTAACACTCTTTCGCTGAACACCGACCAACAGCATCAGATGTTCACTCTGCCGTTCGGAGCCTTGATAAGGTACAGGTTTATTGAGAGCGACCTGCAGCCGTATGTCGGCATGAAGCTCGGAGCCTGCTATTCCCAATTCAACAATTACTATTATGTATTCATGAAAGGACAGGACAGATGGGGGTTCTACATGTCGCCCGAGATTGGCGTGAACTACTACCCGTGGGCCAACAGCATCGGCTTCCATCTGGCGATATACTACAATTACGCTACTAACAAGCACGATATAATGACGTATGAGCAGAATGGCCTGAACAACGCCGGTTTCAGAGTTGGTATTGCTTTCTGAGAAATGGCCAAATTTAAAGAGTGGTAAACCGCTGTGGTTTACCACTCTTTAAATTTTATATACATTGTCATTCCGCAGGCACCATGCTGACTTCGATGAAGTTGCCCTGGGCGATGATATATTCAGCCAATTTGCGGATATCCTCCTTCGTGATGCTGTTCACAACCTCGGCATAGCCGTCGTGGTTGTCTTCACCCTCGAAGTAGTAGCTGTAGAGCCAATTGAGCCATGCGCCGTTCTTCTTCTGACCCTCTTCGTATGTCTTGAGAATGTAGTTGCGCGTCTTCTCCACATGCTCCTCTGCCGGGCCCTCCTTTGCGAGCTTCTCGAACTCTCGAACGATAATCTGCGCAAGTTCTTCACGGCGTTCGGGCGCCATATTGAAGTTTACTGTCAATGAGAACTCGCCTCTCGGCTTGCGTGATATTCCGCCACGTACGCCGACGCCGTATGTGCCGCCCTCTTTCTCACGAACCTCTTCGGTGTAAACGATGCTCAGTATCTGGTCGAGGAAGCTCATTGTAAGCCTGTTCTTCAATGTTGGGTCAATGCTGCCGGAATAGAATATGGTCTCTGTTCCGGTAGGATTCTCCATCTTATTCTTGAAGTTGTTGCGGTACACGCCCTTGCGTATATCCACATTGGTATCGACAATCTCCTCTACTCGTCCGTTGCATGGCAATGCGCCGATATACTGCTCGACATAAGGCTTGATTGCCTCAAGGTCTATGTTGCCGACAATGAAGAACATATAGCCTGTAGCGTCGCTTGTCCTGTCCTTGTAGAGCTCAAGCACTCTGTCATAGTCTATTTTGTCCACGTCCTCGGCCAGGATAGGCATTACACGAGGGTGATTGTTATACAACGCAAGGAGAATGGTGTCGCTCATTGCCGTGTTAGGGTTGAGATTGCGATCCTTGAGATTGTTTCTCATGCGGTTAGTCAATGACTCGAAGGCCTTGATGTCCTTGCGTGGGGATGTGTACTTGAGGTACATGAGCTGGAACATCGTCTCGACATCCTTTGGCGAGCATGACGCATTGATGATATCGTAGAGCGAGCTGCTGCCTACATTAGCGCTTGCCGTGCTGCCTGCGAGCTTCTTGCCGAGCTGAGTAGCGTCAAAAGCGCCGAACCCGCCTATGCCCGAAAGCGAGCCGAGCATTGAGAAGTTTATTCTTTCACTGTCGGGGTAACGGTTTGTTCCGCCGTTCTTGTAACCGGCAAGGGTTATCTGGTCGGCCTGGAAGTCGGTTGGTTTAAGAACAACCTTTATGCCGTTTGAAAGCGTCCATATCGTAGAGCCCCACTTGCCCTCTTCGGTTGAAACGACCTTGCCGCCTGCCGGAATATTCTCGAGCAATGGCGCATCGACAGCGTTATCCTCGTATGGAGTGATATTGCGTGCATTGGCAATGGCATTCAAGAGCATCTCGATATCCTCCTTGCCAGGGTATACGACGTCCTCTTTTTCGGGAGCGTAAGAGACTGCCACACGGTTGTCCTCACGATGCAAGGCAGGAAGCACGGCGTTTATCTCGTCAAGCGTTATCGACTCGATAAGTTCCTTTGTGAACTTGTAGTCATCCTCGGGCGACATCATGTCGCTTGCGTCGAGGAAGTGACGGACGCAGTTGTTCACATAATAGCCGCTTGTACGCTTGTCACGCTCGGCATACCATGATTCAAGTTCCGAGAACATTCCCTCTTTCACCCTGTCGAGTTCCGACTGCGTAAATCCGAAGCGGCGGGCACGCTCAACCTCAGTATATACCATAGGAATGGCCTGCATAATCTGTTCTACCTTGCAAGTTACGCCTACCGTAAATGCCTTTTTGGTCTGCGCAGTGCCAAAGTCGTTGTATCCTACGCCGGCCTGGAGATAAGGCGGGTTGTCTCTTGTGATTATTTCGCCGAAGCGGGTATTGAGCATGCTGAGCGCTATTGAGCGAATTGAATTGGCACGGATGTAGCCTTTGGTGTTGTGCATTTCACGCGGGGCGTCATCGTGCTTATACATGAGCTGAAGCACGTAGTTCTGCTGTTCCTTGTCGGTCTGCTGCGAGAATATCATCTCGGCATTGTCCTCAACAGGGTAATACACACGTTCAGCAGGGTTCTTTGGCTTCTTTATGCCTTTGAAAATCTTTTTGATTTTCTTTTCTACCTCGTTCACGTCAATATCGCCGACAACGACTACTGCCTGCAAGTCGGGACGGTACCACTTTTCATAGTAGTCGCGCAAAGCCTGGTATGGGAAGTTGTCCACTACCTCCATTGTACCGATAGGCAGGCGCTTGCCGTACTTGTTGCCGGGGAAAATATCCTCGAGCATACGCTCCTGCATGCGCATCATGGCGCTGTTGCGTCCTCGCCACTCCTCGTGAATGACGCCACGCTCCTTGTCTATCTCTTCGTGCGCGAGGGTAAGACCATCGGCCCAGTCACGCAATATCCAAAGGCATGAGTCTATTACGCCCTCAATCCCTACGGGCACATTGTCGATGTTATACACCGTTTCATCGATAGATGTGTAGGCGTTCAGGTCAGCGCCGAACTTAACTCCGATGCCTTCGAGATAGTTGATAAGGGCTTTGCCGGGGAAATGGTCCGTTCCGTTGAAGCACATGTGCTCAAGGAAGTGCGCAAGACCACGCTGGTGTTCCTCTTCTTGTATTGAGCCAACCTTTTGCGCAATGTAGAAGTTTACAAGGTTATCGGGGTTGTCATTGTGTCTGATGTAGTATGTCAGACCGTTCTTCAGCTTGCCTATCCTGATAGACTTGTCTACGGGCAGCAGTTTGTTGTCGTCTTTGGCTGTCGCTGCCGACACTGCGAAAATCGCAATGAAAGAGAACAACACTGTTCTTAAAATAGCATTTTTCATATTGTTTGAGTTTTGTATATACGCTTTTGATAAAAGTTCATGATTGCCTATCTTACGAAATGCAAAAATAATTAAAAAGAAAAAGAATGCTCAATATCATCTGTTAATAATAATTTAAATATACTATTTTAATAAAATATTCCTATTTGTCGCCTGCATGAACTATTCTTCCTTTGCAACTCTTGCCTGAACGCCTTTTTCTTACTAAATTAGCGGGACAGAACTAAGAGAGCATGGAAAGAAAGCTTAAGATATACAGGGCGTCGGCAGGCTCAGGCAAGACATTCACTCTTGCGCTCGAGTATATGAAACTGTTGGTGGAGAACCCCTACTCATACCGCAACATTCTCGCCGTAACCTTCACGAACAAGGCTACCGGAGAGATGAAGGAGCGTATTCTCGGCAAGCTGTACGGCGTAGCCAACGGCTCCGAAGGGGCAAAGGATTACCTTGACAAGCTGTGCGAGCTGTTGCCGCATTTAGGCAAGGAGATTATCATAGAGAATGCCCGCAAAGCTCTTAATCTTATACTTCACGACTATGGTCATTTCCGCATTCAGACCATTGACGCATTCTTTCAGACCGTGCTGCGCAGCCTTGCCAAAGAGCTCGACCTGAACGGCGACATGGAGATTTCGCTCGACGGCGAAGAGCTGCTCGACAATGCCGTCGATTCGTACATACGCAATCTTGAGCCCGACACGAAGAACATAGCGCAAGTATTGAAGTTCATAGAGCATAAGCTGAGCAGCGGAAGCGACTGGCATGTAAACAAAGACCTTAAAGAGTTCGCCCGCAATATTTTGCGTGAGGAGTACCAGCAACGTGGCGAAGAGTTGAGAACGACCATACAGGCTGACAACGGCGCCGTGCTTGCCGAGTTTCACAAGAGCGTGACAGCCCACAAGGCGGAAATAACCGAAAAAGCGAAAGAGATAGGAAAAAGATTCTTCGCTCTTGCCGAGGGATATTCCGCCGATGATTTCTACGGAAAGAGCAAAGGTCTTTGGAGTCTGTTCCTAAAGCTCGAGAAGGGCGAGACGCCCGCACTTTCGGCAACGATATCAGGGCTTAAGGAGGAGCCTGAAAAGATTTCAAAAGCCAATGTGAACGTAGCTGAAATAGCAAGCCTTATAAGGGAGGCTGAGCCGCTCTACCGTGAGAAGAACAACTGCGAACTGTCGATGAAGCATTTCCACCAGCTGTCGATGCTCAACAACATCGCAATGACGCTAAAAGAGGAGAATGCCCGCGAGAACAGGTTCCTGCTTGCCGAAACAACTCACCTGCTGAGCAGCATGATAGGCATGAACACCACATTCATTTTCGAGAAGATAGGAACGGAAATAGACCATATATTCATTGATGAATTCCAGGATACATCGAAACTGCAATGGACATGTTTCAAAGTCTTGCTCGAAGAGGTGCTTGCACGAGGCAAGTTCAATCTTATCGTAGGCGATGTCAAGCAGTCCATATACAGGTGGCGCAACAGCGACTGGAACATCATGAACAATATCGGCTGCTATTTCCGCAGCGACCTCATCGAATTCGCCGACCAGAGCGTGAGGAACGGCGGCAAGGAGTTCCGTTCGACCAATTTCCGAAGCGACGGGAATATAGTGTCGTTCAACAACGCCCTCTTCCGTGCGGCGACGGAATGCATTGCGACGAGCTACGAGGAGTCGCTCGGCGAGAAACGCTTGCGTGAACTCGTGACGGCGTACGAGGATGTCGAGCAAGCCTTGCCGCAATGGAAAGAGCCCGGCAAAGGATATGCCGAAATAAGAGTCGTCCCAAAAGCCAACAAGAAGGACAACTTCAAGAACTATGCAATTGAGGAGTTGATGAAGACTCTGCACAGGCTGCTTGACGACGAGAAAATCGAGCCCGGAAAGATTACCATACTGCTGCGGTACAAGAATATAATGCCCGAGATTGTCGATGCGTTCAACAGGGAGTTTCCCGACACGAAGATAGTATCGGACGAAGCCTACAGGCTCTCGTCGTCATTGACGCTACAGCTCGTGATAAGCGCCATGCGTTACATCGCAACGCCCGAGGATAGGGTGAACATTGCGAACCTCGCAAGGCTATACAACAAAGTGATGCTCAAAAAAGAGATGCGGCTCGGCGATGATTTATCGTTCGAGGCTATAGCGGAGATGCTGCCTGCCGAGTTCCGCAATGAGCTGAAGCACCTTCAAGGCCTGCCTGTCTATGAGCTTATAGAACAGTTGCTTGTCCTTCTCGGAATGTCAGAGGAGAAGGACGAGGAGGCGTACATATACACCTTCCTCGATTACGCCACGCAGTACCTCAACGGAAAGACATCGGACCTCAACGGCTTTCTTGAGGCGTGGGACGAGTCAATTGCCGACAAATCCATTCCTGCAGAGCACTTGAACAGCGTGAGGCTTATGACAATACACAAGTCGAAAGGCCTTGAGTTCCACACGGTAATTGTGCCAATGTGCGACTGGCTGCTCACGGGCGATAGCAGAAACGCCCTTTGGTGCGAGCCTGCCGAGGCCCCGTTCGACAAGCTGAGCCTGCTTTCCATTCCATTGAAAAAGGAGATGCTCAACTCGATATATTCCGACGACTACAACAAGGAGATGCTCTACCAGATTGTAGACAACCTGAATATTCTTTATGTAGCGACCACAAGAGCGGGAAGCAACCTTTTCATATTCAGCGACGGCAGCGGCGGCACAGGTGAGACGGTGTCAAAACTGCTAAACAAGATTGTGACATCGATGACATCGCTCGAAGGCTCCGATTTCAACGACGGAGTGTTCACATACGGCACTATCGTCGGCAACCCGGCAAAGAAAGAGAAAAAAAGCTCCGACAACCCGTTCGAGGCAGAGCCGTCAAGCGTAAGACAGCCGTTCGTCTATCACAAGAACAGAATAACGTTCCGGCAGTCGAGGGAGCTTGCCCGTTTCCTCGCCGAAGACAAAGAGGAAGAGAAACAGTACAAGAACATTGCCGAAGGAGAGCTGCTGCACCTTGTGATGTCGGGCATCGCAGTTGCCGAAGATGTCAAAAAGGTACTCGACAAGCTCACCATAGAGGGTTTCATCGCTACCGAAAAACAATACAACAGCATAAAGGGCCTTATCGAGCGCGCATTGTCCAACCCGAAAGCGAAAGATTGGTTCTGCGGCAGATACAGGCTGTATAACGAATGTACCATACTTGTCAGTGACAGCGACGAGACGACACGCCGCCCCGACAGGGTTATGATTGACGGCGACGAGGCTGTCGTGATAGACTACAAGTTCGCAAAAAAGGACATTGAGCATGAAAGACAGGTGCAGCGATACATGAGCCTGCTCAAGAGAATGGGCTACAAGAATGTAAAAGGCTATCTGTGGTATGTGTATAAGAACGAAATAAATGATGTATTCATATGACGCCATTTCTGAAAACAGTCGCCGATGATGTATACAAACGCTTCAACGGGCGTTTGGAGAACATTGCCGTAGTATTTCCCAACAAGCGCGCAGGGCTGTTCTTCAACAAATACCTGCTCGAGAACAGCGGCAATGTGCCTATGTGGAGCCCCCGATACATGACTATCAGCGAGCTTTTCCAGCAGAACAGCGAACTTGCGGTAGGCGACCCGATATTGCTTGTCAGCAAGCTGTACAAGGAGTACGTTCGCCCAAGACGCAGCGACGAGAGCCTGCAGGAGTATGAACGCAGCGTCGAGACGCTCGACAGCTTCTACTACTGGGGCGAGATGCTCATTCGTGACTTTGACGACATTGACAAGAACCTTGCCGACGCCAAGCAGCTATTCTCCAACATCAAGGAGCTGCGTGAAATGGGCACGGGCAAAGACACGTTGGAGCCTGAGCAGCAGAAGTCCATTGAGCAGTTCTTCAAGAATTTCAAGCCCGAAGAGAAGAGCGACATCAAGCAGAATTTCAAGGAGCTTTGGGAGAGGCTTCATGCCATATACACGAACTTCAAGGAGTCATTGCGTAGAGATAATATTGCCTATGAAGGCATGCTGTACCGTGACGTGATTGAGAACATCGACAACATGAGGCTCGAATACGAAAAGTACCTCTTCGTGGGCTTCAATGCTCTCAACGGAGCGGAGACAAAGCTCTTCGGCATGCTCGAAAAGAGCGGCAAGGCCCTGTTCTATTGGGATTACGACAAGCATTATGTCGAAAAGACGTACCACGAGGCGGGGCATTTCATGCGCAAGAACCTTGAACGCTTCCCGAACGCCCTCAAAGGCTGCAAGACAGACAATCTCAAAGAAAAGAAGAACGTTACTGTCGTCTCGGCAAGCAGCGACAGCATACAGGCCCGCTATCTCTCGCAATGGCTCGGCAACAACCTTACCGACAAGGAAATCGAGACCGCCGTGGTGCTTTGCGACGAGACTATGCTCGAGCCTGTGCTGCACACTATTCCGGAAACAGCGAACGGCAATGAACTAAAATATCTTAACGTGACAATGGGCTACCCCATTTCGCACACGCCTGTATACAGCTTCGTGAAACAGCTTGTAGAGCTGCAGCTAAGAGGATGGAGCGAGAAGCATGCCGCTTTCTCTCTAATGCATGTCAGCAACGTACTAAAGCATCCATATGTAATAATGGGAAGCGAGAACAGTACAAGCCTGAGAGAGACGTTGCTGAAAGAGAAACGCTTCTACCCAACAGAAGAGGAGCTGCATGCCGACGAATTCCTGAGCCGCATATTCACCCGCTACACCAATAATAAGGAGTGGATTGAGAGCATCGCAGGGCTTGTGTATGACATTGCGAGGATAAGTTCCAGGAAGGGCGAGGAGAAGCACGAGCTTTACAGCATGCTGTTCAGCGAGGCTATCTTGAAAGTTCACACTCAGGCACAGCGTCTGATACGTCTTTTCGAGAGCGGCGAGCTGACTCTCCAGCAGCCTACAGCAGGAAACCTGTTCGTGAGGATGCTGTCGATGCAGAGCATGCCGTTCCACGGCGAGCCGGTAGTCGGCCTGCAGGTCATGGGGTTGCTTGAGACAAGAAACCTCGACTTCCGCAATGTTATCATGCTGTCGGTAAACGAAGGCAACATTCCTAAGGCAGGCGGCGAAAACTCGTACATACCATACAATCTGCGTCGTGCGTTCGGCCTTACTATGAGCGAGCATCGTGATTCGATATATGCATACAATTTCTACCGCTTGTTGCAGCGTGCCGAGAATGTCACGCTCGTATACAACAACTCCACGGACAGCAAGAGCCGTGGTGAGTGTTCACGATACATATTGCAGTTGCTCGGCAGCGGGCTTTACGACATCAAGCGGTTGGCGTTGAGCGCCGAACAGGGCTCGCAGAGCATTGCGCAAGCCCCCGTAGATAAGGACTCCGCAGCAATAGATGTTCTGCGCAGACGCTTTGACACAGGCTATTCAGACGAGGCTAAGACAATGACTCCGAGCGCAGTGAACAGGTATCTGAAGTGCGGGCTTAACTTCTTCTACTACTATGTATTGGGGCTTAAGCCGCTTGAAGAGATTGACACGGAGATAACACCGAGCGACTTCGGCGTCATTTTCCACAAGGCGGCGGAGATGTTCTACGAAAAGCTGTCGTCGAACGGCAATAACCCTGTTCAGCCGAGCAGTTTCGACTATTACATTAAAAACCCGGCGCTGCTATACCGTTTCATCGACGACGCTTTCCAGGAGGAGTTCTTCAAAGGCAACAAGCCTGTATATAATGGCGAGCAGTACATAAACCGAGGCATGCTGCATCATTTTCTGCTGCATCTTATAAAAATGGACAAGGAGTACGCTCCGTTCTACTACGTGTGTGGCGAAGAGAAGATTTCAATGCCTATGAGCGTCGAAAGCAAGGCGGGTACTATCAGGCTTGACATTGGCGGAACGATAGACAGGGTCGATGTAAAGAACGGCACGGTAAATATCGTGGACTACAAGACCGGAGGAGGCGGAAAGGATGCGAAAAGCTCTCTTGACGAGATATTCGCCCTCGAAGGAAAATCGTCGGGCTACAGGCTGCAGTCGTTCCTCTACTCCATTGTGCTTGACGATTTGCTGAAAGGAAGATGCTGTTGCAATACAAATATTACGCAAAGGTGGGCGGAGAAGCTGAAACCGCTGAACACGAGCAAGGTATCGCCGTCGCTGCTGTATGTGCATAAAGAGGAAGAACTGAAACGTGAGGACTATGTTGTCGATATAAAAGGGGAGCCTGTAACTGACATATCAGAAATACGTGAAGAATATATTGAGAAGCTGCAAAGCGTTCTGAGCGACATATTCGATAGCGGCGTGCCTTTCACGCCTACGGATGACAAAAAGCGGTGCGAATATTGCGATTACCGGAAAATATGTGGAAAATAACTTTTATTAACATGTCCGTTCTAAACTTAAAATAGAGCGGGCATGTTATATAATAGTGTTTTTCATAGTAATAGATTTAGACCGGTAGCATCTGCTTGTGAAAGTCGATGCCCGAACGGGCAAAAGCGTTTGCTCGGAACTTAAACCACGTCACTCCCCTTGACGTGGTTTGTTTTTTTGACTGTTAGGGTGACTAAGGGAGCTAAGGTAACTAAGAAGACTATGCAGTCCTTGATAATCGTTACACGTTACTCGCTAATCTGTTGACGGCATTGTCGAAGCTAAAGCTTTCAACTCTCAACTTTCAACTAACCCTCACCTCCATTATGCACTCTTTGCAGTCGAAGTGAAGCCTGAAACGTCGGCCGTCGGCCGATACAAGATAGAAGGGCTCATTGAACGGAGACTTCTCGCCGCTCTTGCTGCACCACCCCATACTGAACTTTATGCAATGCTTGCAGAACATTATTGCCGCATTATCGACAGGCTTCAACTCAAATGCTGGCTCTATGCTCTTTACACCATGCGACAGATAAAACTCACGTGCCAGCCCGTTAGCCACGTTGCCCCTGTAATCCAGCTCTTCTGCCGGGTATTTGATACCATTGTCGTTCAAACACATATCCTTACGCAGGTGTTTCGTCCTGCGGTTTTCCTCAATGGCTGCGCATAGCCTGCGGCGCATGTCACTCAGCAGCGATGACGGCACAAACCAATCGGCAGACATTTCCACCTTGACCGTGCGTGCCTCGAACGGAGTGTTGCCAAGCTTGCTGAGCTGAGTGATTATGTTATCGGTCTGCGGCGAACGGGCTATATTCTTTTCAAAAGGCGCCTCAATGCAGTGTCGCATGCCGCTCTCGTCGGTAGCGGATAGCGTGAAGCCCTGTCCGTTGTCGCCGAAAAGCATATCCAACGCAAGGCGTCTCGGCATGTCGGCACGTGACAGTTCTCTCTCGAAATCGCAGTCATAATTACGGTAAAGCATGTCGCCGCTCTGCACATCGGGCATTGACTGCGGGAACACCCTGTTGCCCTCAACACGGTTTATCCTAAAGCCGTTGAGCTTGCCGTTAGCATCGACAAAGCACGCTCCGTCACCATTGTTGAACTCTTTGCCTGTCACTGTAAAGAAATTGCGTGACACGAACTTGACATGTCCCATGAACTCGCCTTTAGACTTCGGTGACTCGAACGATGTCATGTTTTCCTTGCCGCAGACAAGCATGTAGTCGGTAAATCCTCGGCTGAAGCTCTTTTCGGGCGACGGAACGAACTGCGGCGCTATGCTGCCGAACGATGCCCGGGCATACTCCTTGCGACGGGCAAAAAGAGCGTCGAGCTTGCCACGGTAGTAAGAGGTTATATTCTTTACGTATGACTCGTCTTTCAGGCGGCCCTCAATCTTGAGCGACGTAACGCCTGCATCGAGCATCTCTTCGAGATAATCGCTGCGGTTCATGTCCTTTAGCGATAGCAGGTGCTTGTCTTTCACAATGATTTTGTTGTCGGCATCGACAAGGTCAAACGGCAGGCGGCAGAACTGGGCGCACGCTCCGCGGTTGGCACTGCGTCCGAAACAGTGCTGCGACGCATAGCAACGTCCGCTGTAGCTTACGCATAGAGCGCCGTGAACGAACACTTCGAGTTCCGTTTCGGGAGCTGTTTTGTGGATGTCGGCTATCTGCTTCAGGGAGAGCTCACGTGCAAGCACCACACGAGGGAAGCCAACCTCGGCAAGGAACTTGGCCTTTTCGACAGTGCAATTGTCCATCTGCGTGCTTGCATGCAGCGGTATCGGCGGGATATTCATTCGTGCCACAGCCATGTCCTGCACAATCAGGGCATCGACGCCTATTTCATATAGCTGCGTAATGAGCTTCTCGGCATCGGCTATCTCCTCGTCACGTATAATAGTGTTTAGTGTAACATAAACTTTCACTCCGAATATGTGCGCATAATCGACAAGCCGGGCAATATCCTCGACGCTGTTGCCCGCCGCCTGACGGGCGCCAAACTGCGCAGCACCGATGTAAACCGCATCGGCACCGTGATTGATTGCAGTGATTCCTGTTGATAAATTCTTTGCCGGAGCAAGAAGCTCGATGTATCTTTTTTGCATCTGTCGAATATTTTATGCGAAGATACGAATTTTATGGGAATAATGTGTAAGGATTAAAGTTGAGAGTTTAGAGTTGAGAGTTTAAAGTTGAGAGTTTAGAGTTTAGAGTTGAGAGTTTAGAGTTTACTATCATCTCAAAAAGTTTTCCTCAATGATTATTTTTTACCGTTTCATGAATGGTTTCTCAATAAAATTTCATTAAATTTGCTTCGTGGAAAAAATGATCAGACATACAGCAAAGCTATTGGCACGTCACAACTGCGTTATATTACCGTCAGTGGGCGCTTTCCTTACGCATGATGTTCCTGCTTACTACAACTCTAAGGAGCAGGTATTCATGCCGCCGCACCGCTCTCTCGGCTTCAACCCCAACGTGACTGTTGATGACGCCCTGTTGCTGTCGGAATATATTTCTGACGGCAAGACATCATACGAAGATGCGAACAAGGCATTGTCGCACGACATCGCTTCGCTGCGTCGCAAGCTTGAGAGCGACAGCATTTGCTGTTTCGGCGAGCTTGGCACGTTCCATATGAACATCAACGGCGAGATATCTTTTGTTCCCGGCGAGAATGCCGTGGAAGACCCGTACAATTTCGGCTTCGAGCCGTTGGCTGTTCCTTTGCTCAGCCAGTGCGAGGAGAAGAAGATTGTAATCAAGCAACACGACTTCGGCAGATACATCGCTATTGCGGCTGCGGTTATTCTCGCATTCTTCTTTGTCACTCCTGTCAGCGACACTGCGTTCGAAAAAGGCATGCAGGCGTCAATAGCACAGTTGGCTCCGGCAGAAAAGAGCATTCCTGCATCGGCTGTAAAGGCTGAGCCTGTAGCCGTAGAAGAGTCTGCCGCATGCGAGATTGTTCCTGTCGAGAACACCGCTACCGAGAAGATCATCACCCTGCAGAACAGCGATATCGCAAAAGACATCGAGCAGCCCGCAATAGAGGCTGTTGCCGAAACGGCCGTACCGCAGAAGCGCTATTCGATTATTGTCGCAAGCTCACCTAACGCCGACAATGCGCAGCTGGCGATTAAAGAGCTTACAAGAAAGCATAAAGCCGACTATACCGTTGTTGTCGGAGGCGGCAGACACCGCATATCAATAAGCGACTTCAACAGTGCCGAGGAGGCGAACGAGGCGCTTTCAGCAGTCAAGAACATTTTCCCCGACGCTTGGGTGCATATCCATTGATTACTCATGAGCAAGATTATATGTCCTAAATGCGACCACGCAATAGACTTTGATGCGTCAGGCTACAAGATGGGCCAGTCGCTTGTCTTCGAATGCGAACATTGCCGCAAGAGTTTCACGATACGCATCGGAGAGAATGACGATGATATACAGACCGAGGATTTCGGACATATTGTAGTCATCGAGAACACATTCTGCTTCAAGCAGATAATACCGTTGTGCGAGGGCGACAACATGTTCGGACGCTACAACAAAGGAACGGTCATCTCTCACCCTATCGAGACAAGCGACCCGAGCATGGACAGGCGTCATTGCATCATCAACGTGAAGCGTGACTATTCAGGAGGGCTCAAATACACAATTCGTGATAACCAGAGCGTCACAGGCACGTTCGTCATGAACAGAGTGCTTGGCAACAGAGAGCGTCTGCTTATAGAAGACGGCGCTATAATAACCCTCGGCGCTACAACGCTCATTCTCCACACTCCCGAAGGCGAAGAGTAATTCATTAGGCAGCTAAGGTGACTAAGTACTCGCTAATCGTTTGAGATCCAATGCCTACTGCGAAACTGGGCTCACCAGCAAAGTCTGGGGGGGAATAGAATGTTCCATTCTTATTGCAACTTACCCTTAGCCAGTTATCTTTTATTCTCGTTGTTGTCGTTCTATCATGTACTTTTGTTGCACAAAAGTACCAAAAAGCCCGGCACAGGGAAGAACAGTCTGCCGGTTCTTTGCTCAGGAGTTGCCAGCAACATCCTTCGGTCGAACCGGCATTGCCATAAAATGCTTCTCTTTGACATTCAGGGCTCCGGAGAGGCATG
>JAFTRV010000025.1 GCA_017462065.1 Bacteroidaceae bacterium | reverse complement strand
TTACAAAAATAGACCTCGAAAAGTGGCTTAATGAACCATTCACCCCACCTCCGGATATGTCTGTCACTACATAGGGAGGGGTTCTCGTGGCTCTGTTTTCGCAAAGTATTTATACTTTGTGGAATATGTTATGTGAAAAAAATATTTAGGACAATATTGGCCGTCATGATTTTTTTTTCGTGGCGGCATATACTATTTATTAACGCCGTGCGTTATTATATTAGAATACGAAATAATAATGCCTATGGATAAAACATTTACTTCTGAATTTGAAATCAGCGGTACTGTAATTGCGCAGGCCTTGAAAAATGAGAAATATCCCAAGCCGAGCCTCTCTTCAATTGAGTTCATAAAGAACTTCGCAAGGAATTTCAGAGTTGAGAGAAGTGTCGAAGGAGAGATAAGGGAGTTCGTTCTTAACTGAAAAAAATGACGACCAAAAATTTTTGGTCGTCATTTTTTTCAGTTAATTCTATTTCTTACTTGCCGTTTACCTCGAGCAGCTCTACGTCAAAACGGAGTGCTGAGTTAGGACCGATGTCCTGTCCTGTGCCTCTCTCGCCGTAAGCAAGCTCCGAAGGTATCCACAATGTGATTTTGCCGCCCTTGCCGATGAGCTTCATGCCCTCGGTCCAGCCGGCAATAACTTGGTTGAGGCCGAACTCGATAGGGTTGTCCACGCCTTCCGCCTCGGGTTGGTATGCCTTTATCATCTCCTGACGCTGCTTAGGCATGTCGTTCCAACGATTTGAGTCGAATACCTTGCCGTAGCATGTTCTGCCTGTGTAGAGTACCTTTACCTTGTCTTCGTCATTGACAGCCTTGATGCTGTCACAGCCGGCTTTCTCGATGATGTATACGATGCCCGATTCTGTTACCTTGGCGCCTTTCTTCTTGGCCATGCTTGCGAGCCACTCCTCAGAGTCTTTCTTGTTGTTCTCGGGAACTACTGTCGAGAAGTAGTTGTCCATGAACGCCATCGCCTCGGCCTGCTCAATGTTCATCTCGCCTGCGTTCACGTCGTTCACGGCCTTCTTGAGCCATGATACCTGCAAAGGAAGGCCTGACTCTGAAAGTCCGAAGCCGATGTTAGCGCCAAGCAATGCCGATGCTATCTTTTTCTCTCTTGCGTCAGCGAAAACCTCGGTCATGCCCGTTGAGTCCTGCATAGCAGCCATGACCTTTTCATTAATCTGAGGGCCGAGGTACTCCTGGCCAAGCTCGTTGATGTTCTCTTTTGTAATCTTTACATCCTCTACTTTGATGCTTTCTGCACCCTTGAGCGCTTTCTCGAAAGAAGAGAGGATAACGTCATAGTCGGCCTTGAGCTGAGGCATGATGCCGTTCACGATGCTCTGGCCAATGCTCTGGCCGTAGATGTATGACAATGTGTCAAGCTGCTTGCCGCCCTCGGTTATCTTGGGCGCGGTAAGGTAATCGTTTGAACTGCATGACACTGCGAGGAGTGCTGCAGCGCATACGAAGATTGATGATAATAATTTCTTCATAATATAAAATTTAGTTTGTTTTGTGATATTCTATCAGTCCTGCCATAGGGCTTTCTACAATGTTGCCGATGGAGAGGCCGAGGCTTTCGGCAGTCTCCTTTATTTCTGCAGCGAAGTTCACTCCAATGCCGCCGATAATGTGTATCGGCAACCACGAACGGCGGTATACCATTGTGTTGCGTTGGAAGAACTGCGTGAAACATTGTTTCAGCAGCAGCTTTATCTCTAAGTTCTCTTTATGCTCAACGATGAAAGGCGTGAAACTTGCCAGCCAACGGTTGGGGAGGGGGGTGTAATAGACTCTCTCGAGTATGCTCGCAAGGTCGAGCTTGTATTGCTGCATGAACTTCTCTCTCAATTCGCTCGATAGCTGCTTTTTTATGCAGTCGCTTATGAGCTGGCGGCCGAGGTGGGCTCCGCTGCCTTCATCGCCGAGGATGTAGCCGAGAGAGGGCGTGTTGTCGGTTATTTTCTCGCCGTCGAACAGGCATGAGTTAGAGCCTGTCCCTAAAATGCATGCGATTCCCTCTTCGTGCCCGCACAATGAGCGTGCCGCGGCGAGGAGGTCGCTCTGTATCTCAATCTTCCTTGTCGTGAAAAACTGCTCAAGCGCCTTTCTCATGCGGCTGTTCGCATTGTCGTATGCGCATCCCGCTCCATAGAAGTATATGGCGTCCGGTGCGTCAGGAGCAATCTTCCCGTCAAGTTCCGCCAGCAGTACCTCAAGAATGTCGTCGGAGCTTTGCAGGGTCGGGTTAAGGCCTTGTGTCTTTATTCTTGACACAATGCTCTCGCCGTCATGTAAAACCCAATCGGTCTTTGTCGAACCGCTGTCTGCTATTAGTATCATTGCTTTTATGTTAAATATTTGGTAAAGATACGGCAAAAAAACTATTTCCGTCCAAAATTGGTGTCAATTTTTATTAAAGCCGATACAATAAAGGTCACAGCCGTGCATAGCATTACCCAAATGAAGAAATTCTCGTACCCTAACCTCTCCTGTATCTTGCCCGATATCATGCCCGGCAGCATCATTCCAAGCGACATGAAAGCTGTCGATATCGCAAAGTGCGCTGTAGGGTACTTGCCTTTAGCGAAGTATATCATATACAAGGTATATGCAGTGAAGCCGAAGCCGTAGCCCAGCTGCTCTATGAAGATGCAGCTGCCTATCACCGTCAAATCGTGCGGCAGAGCCATGCTCATGTATACATATACTATGTCGGGCAAGGATATTGCGATTACCATCGGCCATAGCCAATATTTCAGTCCTTTGCGTGAGATGCATATTCCTCCCGCAATGCCGCCGATTATAAGCCCTATGATTCCTATCACGCCGTTTATGAAGCCAATCTCTCCCTTGTCGAGCCCAAGACCGCCTGCGGCTACGCTGTCCATGAGGAACAGCTTGCCTATCTTGCCTAACTGCGCTTCCGGGAAACGGAAAAGAAGCAGGAACAGCAAGGCGGGGATTATTCCAGGCTTTTGGAAATAAGTCTTTATGATGTCGCCGAAGTTGTCGAACACCTCTTTAAGGCTTCCGGTCTTTCTGTTCACGTCGCTTTCGGGGCGAGGAAGCGTTTTTATGTGATAAAAGTAGAGCAGGGCCATTATGGCGGCTATTGTCAGGAACGTGACGCTCCATGCGTGGCTGTTGTTGCCGAAACGCAGCGCGAGCCTGTTGGCGAGCATGACGAGTATTCCTGAGCTGAATACGGTGGCGATGCGGTAGAATGTGTTTCTTATGCCCGAAAAGAACGACTGCTTGTCTTGCGTGAGCGCAAGGATGTAAAAGCCGTCAAGAGCTATGTCGTGTGTCGATGAGACGAACGCTCCTGCCATGAATGCGGCGAGCGTGAACCACAAGAAGTTGTTCGCCGGTATAGTCGCTGCTACGGCAGCGAAGCATGCGGCAAGTATAATCTGCGACAGCAGAGTCCATTTGCGTCGTGTGCTTATCATCTCCACGAAGGGGCTCCATAATGGCTTGACTGTCCAGGGAATGAGCAGCATGCTGGTGTATACCGCAATGTCGGCATTGCTTATCCCCATGTCCTTGTACATGATGTCGGATATTGATGTTATGGCGTGGTAGGGCAGTCCCGACGCGAAGTACAAAGTCGGTATCCATAGCCATGCGCTGTTCTTTTTGGGCATTTCTGTTTTCTGTTTGTCGTGCGAAGATACTTAAAAATGTGCATATACAAAAGAGGGTGGCCCAAAAGTCACCCCCTTTGTGTGTTTGCTTATGTTCTCTTTTGTTATACTACGCCTTGCGCCATCATTGCTTTGGCGACTTTGAGGAAGCCTGCCACATTGGCGCCTTTCACATAGTCGATGTAGCCGTCCTTGCGTTTGCCGTACTTTACGCACGATTTATGGATATTGTGCATAATCTCGTGCAGCATCTGGTCTACCTTCTTGCTGCTCCAGTTGATTTTGCCTGAGTTCTGGCTCATCTCAAGGCCCGACACTGAAACGCCTCCGGCATTTGAGGCCTTGCCCGGGGCATAGAGTATCTTGGCCTCCTGGAACGTATGTATAGCCTCTGGAGTAGACGGCATGTTGGCGCCCTCGGAAACGGCAATTACGCCGTTTGCGACAAGTGTTCTCGCATCGTCGCCGTTTATCTCGTTCTGTGTTGCGGATGGCAGGGCGATATCGCCTTTCTCGCACCAGGGGCGTGCGTTCTCCACATATTTGCATCCGTATTTGTCGGCATACTCCTTAATGCGTCCTCGACGCACGTTCTTCAGCTCCATTATAAAGTCGAGCTTCTCCCTGTCAATGCCGTCCGGGTCGTAGATGTAGCCGTTGGAGTCGCTCATGGTAACGGCTTTTCCTCCAAGCTGGATTATCTTCTCGACCGTGTACTGCGCCACGTTGCCCGAACCTGACACAAGGCATGTCTTGCCCTCTATGGTCTCGCCTCTTGTGCCGAGCATCTCCTGCAGGAAGTAGATGTTTCCGTAGCCTGTAGCCTCGGGACGTATGAGCGAGCCGCCGAACTCAAGGCCTTTGCCTGTGAACACGCCGTTGAACTCGCGGGTCAGCTTCTTGTACATTCCGAACATGTAGCCTACCTCGCGTCCGCCAACGCCGATGTCGCCTGCGGGAACGTCCATTTCCGGGCCGATGTTACGCCAAAGCTCGGTGATGAAAGCCTGGCAGAAGCGCATTACCTCGTTGTCGCTCTTTCCCTTAGGGTCAAAGTCCGAGCCGCCCTTAGCGCCGCCCATTGGCAGGGTAGTGAGCGAGTTCTTGAATGTCTGCTCGAAAGCGAGGTATTTGAGAATTCCCAAGTTCACTGAGGGGTGGAAGCGAATGCCGCCCTTGTAGGGGCCGATGGCGTTGTTGTGCTGCACACGGTAGCCGGTATTTGTCTGCACCTTGCCGCTGTCGTCTACCCATGTTACACGGAACGTGAATATTCTGTCGGGAATGCACAGTCTTTCAATGAGGTTGCTTGCCTCGAATTCCGGGTGCTTGTTGTACTCCTCTTCTATGGAGTTGAGCACCTCTTCCACAGCCTGGAAGTATTCAGGCTCATGCGGGAATTTTTTCTTTAGTTCTTCTAATGTTGTTGATACTTTCATCTTATATTGTTTTTTTGTTCTTTTGCCTGTTTTGCAATAAGGTTCCGAATACCTTATTTATATGCTCTTTTTCTAAAGCCGTGCAAATATAATAACGATGTTTTGAAAAATAAAGAAATGTAAGCTTTTTTTTGAATTTTGGAGAAAAAATCTTTTGAGCGGCGGTTTTTATTAGACAAAAAACGTTAAATCAAAGAAAAAGCAAACATTTTGCATGTAAGTATTCCATTTTTACGCCATTGTGTTCAATAATTGTCACAAAGAGTAAAAAAAACGATTATTTTTTTCATATTTTATCGGCATGGCTTATATTTGCACAATATTATTTAATTAGAATAACCAGGCTGTTTTCTGTCAGCGGTCTATTGCTATGGCACAACTCCTAAATAGATTGATTTAACAGCCGTTTTTTTTAAAATGAATTTAAATCATATTGCCTATGAGAAAGATTTTTACTTCATTGTTTTTAATCTCGTTTGCATTCTGTGCGCAAGCCCAGCACTTGCCTAACTCATCTTTTGAGAGTTGGAAAGGAAGTTGCGGCGAGACTTATCAGTCCAGCAGAACAGAGATGCGTAAGCGTCCAGGTGACGAGCCCGCAAGTTGGAACGGCTCGAGCATAAACCAGAAAGTTTCTGTTGCTACAAAAGAGGAAGTTCTGATAACAAAGTCAGCAGGTCGTACCGGTAGTGCTGTCAGAATGGAAAATATATGGGTGGGAGTTGATACATGGATTACTGGAAAAATAGGTGATGAGGCCCCCGGTTTTATAAACTTCGGAACGCCTTGGGTCTATGCGGTGTCTAATACTTCAAAATGTGATGGCGGCGTTTACGGCGGTATGGCTTTCAATCATCGCCCCGACGCTATAAAAGGTTGGTTCAAACGTACAGGCGATACTGGCGAAAAAGCTCACATTATCGCCTATCTGTGGAAAGGCACTTTCAAGAGCAATATAGCCTCGGATGCGGATAACGATACTAAAGATGATGTGGACCGTACTATAATGGATGCGACAAACACCACGGGTAGCGAGGTGCGTATCGCAAGCTGTGATTACTCTTTCACATCTACAACGAACAATGATTGGCAAGAGATAACGGTCCCCTTGCACTACAACAGCAATGATATGCCTGAAAAGGTGAATGTAATTATATCAAGCGGTGATTATTGGACAAGAGACAATGTAAAAGCCGGCAGCGTTCTTGAAGCCGACGATGTTCAGTTTGTCTACTATTCGGAACTTACGTCATTGTCTTATGACGGTGTCAGCTACTTCGGACAGGACGTGAACGGAATATTCGAGGTGCCGTTGGAGTACGGCGAGGCTTTTGACGAGAGCAAGTTGTCGGTCTCTTCTAACGGAAGAAGTGCTTCGATTGAGAAGAAGTACGATGCGGACACTCAAGTGCTTACGGTTACAATAAAGGGCGGCGATTATGCCTTGAACAAGAGTAATGCGCATGAGTATATCGTGAACTTCGCTTCTGACGAGCCTGTTATTGTTGAGCCCGAACTCGGCGAGGTGCTTACATCTATCGACAATGCCGACGTGAACAGCACATACGTGCTTTATAATGAATATTACAACCAGTATGCTGTATATAACCCCGAACAGGCATCAAACGTCTGGGCGGTGGCTAATGACGATTCTTTTGACTTGACTTCGGCGAACAACAGCTGGATGGTCATGAATGTCGGCGGCAAGTATTATTTGGCTAACGTGGGGGCGAAGGGTTATCTCGACACCGCAGGCGGTAACAGTGTGTTTGCGTCCGCTGCTACTCCGCTCTCTGTCGTGCCTCTTGCCGATAACGGTTTCGCTTTCAATGCAACGGAAGAGGATACAAACTTCATGTGTACCTCTTTCCGCCCGGGAACTTCTGTCGCTACGTGGACAAGCGACAACCAGGGCGCTGCATGGCAGTTGATTGCCAATCCTAATGTGGAAGCCGACCCGTCGCTCGTTCCGGAAGTGACAATTCCGACTCCGGGACCTAAACCTGAAGAGCCGAAGGAGGAGCCTGAGCCCGTGATAGATTACACCCCATCATATACGGGTGTAAAAACCGTAACCAAAGGGTCGTATCAAGACGCCCGTGCTATCCAGTATATAAAGGTTGTCAGCGCTACATATGCGGACGAAGCGGAGAATATCGTTTATGTAGACAATAGCGAACGCCTTTGCTATAACGATTACATGAACAGGGATACCGTGTTGGTCGCTCCCGGCGAAGAAATTACAGTAGAGGTGAATATTGGTGGAGGTTCATGGATAAATTCATACGTGTATATCGACACCGACAAGAACGGCTTTTCCGCATCGGTGCTTGAAGACGGCTATACGCCTGCGGAGGATCTTATGAGTTATTCATTCTATAATAACAATGCGGAAAAGGACGATAATGGCAAGAACAGTGCCGGCGAGTCTATTTCTGGCGATGGCCGTTCTACGGTCACGCTCCCGCCGTTCAGGGTAACTGACGTAATGAAAGTGTATACAATGCGTGTAAAGACCGACTGGTCTAATATTGATCCTAATGGCGACCGTGACGGCAAGTTCGGTGATTTCATGGAGAACGGCGGTCAGATAGTGGACTTTAAGATTAGAGTCATTGACCCTGAAACATTGGCGGGCATCGAGGATGTGACAGCCGAGGAGCTCGTGAAGGGCATCTATGATATGCAGGGTCGCAAGCTCGAAGATATTACGGCTCCCGGCATGTATATTATTGACGGCAAGAAGCGTATGATATTGAAGTAAGAACAATTGCATATTACAGAAAAAGTTGCTCCCCAAGCAAATGGGAGCAACTTTTTTTATGTTTTCTTTAAATATTGCTCAACTTGTTCTATCTTCGCATAAAGCTTGGATTTGTATTGGATTATGGTTGGCAGCTTAAGGAATCTTTTTGTAGAGTGTTTCGGCACGGAGCCTGCGTTGGTCGTCAAATTGTGCGGCGACGGCTCGAACCGTGCCTATTACCGCCTTGCCGCAGGCGAGTTGTCGGCAATAGGCGTCGTTGGAGTGTCTGTTGAGGAGAACAGGGCGTTTATTGCCATAGCGAAGGCCTTTGCCGAATGCGGCATCGCCGCACCGAGGGTGCTTGCGGTGTCGGGCGACAGCCTCTCTTATCTCCAGAATGACCTGGGCGATGAAACGCTGTTCGCCTCAATGAAAAGTTCCCGGGAGAGCGGCTCTTTCTCTCAGAAAGACGTTGATATGCTTTGCAAGGTGATGTCGGCGCTGCCTCATATACAATATAAGGTTCCTGCTTGTTTCGACTTCTCGATCTCTTATCCCTATGGCGAGTTCGACAAAAGGTCGGTGATGTGGGACCTGAACTATTTCAAGTATTGTTTTCTCAAAGGCGTCGGAGTGGAGTTCAACGAGCGCATGCTCGAGGATGAGTTCGAAAGAATGGCTGCGATGCTGCTCCGGGAGAATGAGAACACCTTCCTTTACAGGGACTTTCAGTCACGCAATGTTATGCTGCATGACGGCGAGCCTTTCTTCATTGATTTTCAGGGTGCCCGCAAAGGGCCGATATATTACGATGTGGCGTCGTTCGTGGGGCAGGCAAGGGCTTGCTACACTCCCGATGTGGAGGAGAAGATGATTGACGCATATCTTGCATCGCTGTCGGAATACAGGTCGGTTGAGCGTGATGAATTCATGGGCAAGCTGCAGCTATTCCGTCTCTTCCGTCTGTTGCAGAACTTGGGCGCATACGGCTATCGAGGTCTCTTTGAACGCAAAAAGGCGTTCGTGGAGATTATACCGGCTGCGTTGGCGCAGCTGAATGAGCTGTTAGGGTTGCCTGCTGTCGATTTTCCTTACTTGCGAGCGTTGGTTGGTGAAATGTCGTCTCTGCCGTTGTTCCGCCGTGAAGAGATAAAGGAGCTGACGGTTGATGTGGTGAGCTTCTCTTATCGCAGAGGCATTCCCGACGACACGTCGGGCAATGGAGGCGGTTTTGTGTTCGACTGCAGGGCGATACATAATCCCGGGCGTTACGAAGCCTATAAGAAGCTGAACGGCATGGACAAGCCCGTGATTGACTTCCTTGAAAAGGAGAGCGACATCGCATCGTTCCTCGAGAATGCCTATTCTATGGTCGATAATATGGTCGAAACGTATCTCAAGCGTGGGTTTACTCATATTCAGGTGTGCTGCGGATGCACCGGCGGCCAGCACCGTTCGGTATATTCGGCAGAGCATATCGCCCGCCACGTCGCCGACAAATTCGGAGTCAAGGTGGTGGTTACGCATAAGATGCTGAATAAGAAATATGTGGTGTGACGTTTAACGATGAACGTTTAACGTTTAACGATTAACGATTAAAGTTGAGAGTTTAGGGTTTAGAGTTGAGAGATTGTTTGCGGCATTCGCTATCGCCAACAGATTAACGTTTAACGATTAACGATTAACGTGTAACGATTAACGATTAGCGATTAAAGTTGAGAGTTTAGGGTTTA
>JAFTRV010000002.1 GCA_017462065.1 Bacteroidaceae bacterium | reverse complement strand
TACTTTTTCACGAGAGAAAAAGTAATGAGAGAAAGAACTGCTTATTGCAACAACCGGCAGCTTAAGGTTGAGGACTGCGATAGAATATAAGACAAGCGACAGCGAGGTTTTTGTTTTAACCAAAAAGTTGCTTAGCCCCCTAGACTTTGCAGGTGAGCCTAAATTTGCTTATACACACATTCCTTTGCCACTAATACATCATATCTCATAGCGACAGTTCCTTTTTGGAGGATAAATCTCAAAAATAAACCGCACATGCCGTGAAATATTCGGGCAAGATTGATATTATTTCGCTTGTTTCTCTTATTTTTGTAACTCGAAAGCAGAACTATTGAAATAGCAGGATTGTTGCCTTTTGCCTAACCGTCTCGTACGGGACCAAAGCGAAAGGAATAATGTCATATACCAATTTAAACCGAAAAATGAGCGACAACAAAGCAACGATAAGGATTACAGCGGACAATACTGACGACCCCATTCCAGACGAGGCGACAATCAAAAGAATAGAGGACGAGATTTACAACAGCATCGGGGCGGCATTGTCATATACCGAGAAGGAGATACGCGCATGTTTCATTCCCGAAGAAGCCGAGGACTTTATAGAACTACGCAAAAGAGTCACTGAAGACAACAGCTTCGTTATTGAAGACGATGACTTAGCGACCCCGATGGCTGCCGACGACCCCGCTCCTTATTCCTGAAAAAAGCGACCGACAATACAAATAACATAACGCCCTGACATGAAGACTGTCATAACATACGGAACATACGACCTTTTGCATCAAGGACACATAAACCTGCTGCGCCGAGCCAAAGAGTTAGGCGATTACCTTATAGTAGGCGTCACGAACGACAATTTCGACCGTGAGCGAGGCAAGCTCAACGTATGCAACAACGTATTGGAGAGAGTCGAGGCGGTCAAAGCCACCGGGCTTGCCGACAAGATAATAATCGAAGACTACTTAGGGCAGAAAATCGATGACATTCAGAGATACGACGTCGATATTTTCGCCATAGGCAGCGACTGGGAAGGACAGTTCGACTACCTCGACGAATATTGCGAAGTGGTATACCTGCCGCGCACCGAGGGCATATCCTCGACCATGCTGCGCGAGGAGAGACAAAAGACCATAAATGTAGGCATTGTCGGTTGCGGCAACATCGCAAGACGCTTTGTTCCCGAAGCCGCATTCGTCAGCGGCATACAGATAGCGGGAGCGTACGACCACGACTCTGCCGTTCTCAACGGCTTCGTAAAGTCTAACAGCCTGCCTTGCGCATACCCCTCATTCGAAGCCATGCTCGACGATATCGACGCCGTATACGTGGCTACCCCGCACCTCAGCCATTACGGCTATTGCAAGCAGGCGCTGCTCGCCAGGAAGCATGTCCTTTGCGAGATACCGCTGGCGCTTGAGGAGCGACAGGCCCAAGAGCTGTACTCGCTTGCCGAAGAGCAGGGCATCGTGCTCATGGAGGCGCACAAGACAGCCCATTGCCCTGCATTCAACCACTTGATGGTAATGATAAAGAGCGGCGCTATCGGCGAGGTGGTAGACATAGAGGCCTCGCTATCACGCCTGCTTCCCGACAAGTCGCGCCGAGAGTTCGACCCCGGGCAGGCCGGTGGCTCCATGTACGAGTCGGCGGTATATCCGTTGCTTCCGATATTCAAGCTCTTGGGCACCGAATACAGGGAACTGAACATATATTCCCGCATGGAGAACGGAGTGGACATATACACGAAAGGCGTTTTGCGATACCCTAATGCTGTATGTTCATTCAAGATTGGCTTGGGAGTGAAGACCGAAGGAAACCTTGTCATTTCGGGAACAAAGGGATACGCCTACGTAGAGGCCCCCTGGTGGAAGACCGACTATTTCGAGCTGCGTTACGAGGACCGGAACAAGAACAAGAAATTCTTTTACAAGTGGGACGGCGAGGGCCTGCGGTACGAGATTCACGAATGGATGTCGTGCATAATCAACGGAAGACTCGGCAGCTCACGCCTGCTTCCTAAAGAGAGCATAGCCATGGCACGTGCCATGCAGCAGTTCACCGAACGCAAAAACTTTATGGAGATATGAAAACAGCAATAGTCACAGGCGGTACGTCCGGCATAGGGTTGGGAGTAGCCAAAATGCTCATTTCCAAAGGATACTACGTATACGCCACACATTCAAGCTCCGTATTCAACGAGAAGATAGAGAACTTCGAAGCAGTAAAAACCGACCAGAGCGACCGCAGCGAGCTGTACAAATTCATAGAATACATAAAGGAGCGTTGCGAGACAGTAGACTGCATTGTGTGCAACGCCGGAATGACAATAAGAAAATCCTTTACAGAGGGAAGCGACAGCGATTGGGACAGGATGATGGAGGTTGCCGTAAACTCGCACTACATACTCATACGTGAGCTTTACAGCCTGATACCGGAGAATTCCCGCATACTGTTCACCGGGTCGCAGATGGGCATTACCCCGCATGCGACAATACTGTCGTA
Source organism: Bacteroidaceae bacterium (assembly GCA_017462065.1). GTDB lineage: Bacteria > Bacteroidota > Bacteroidia > Bacteroidales > Bacteroidaceae > HGM04593. The sequence continues at coordinate 2,738 of JAFTRV010000002.1, read as the reverse complement.
CGGTGTCGCGAAAGCTGCGGTACACGCGCTTGCGAGAAACCTTGTAAAGGAGTTCGAGGGGACGGGGACGACCGTAAACGCCATTGCCCCGGGCTTCGTCGATACGCCCTGGCACAAGGAGAAGCCCGAAGAGATTAGGCAAAACATCTGCCGCAAGACCGCCATACACCGCTTCGCCACGATTGACGAGGTTGTCGATGCTTTCAGATTCTGCATAGACAACCCATTCGTGAACGGAAGCGTCATCGAAGTAAATGGCGGATACAGCTACAAATAACATTTGCATTATAAATGAAAAATAGCTAACTTTGCAGAATATAAGTTAATCTCAATATTAAACTAACTATAAATGAAAAACAGAATTCTATTCGTGTTGGCAGCGTTGCTGCTGTCATCATCGGCTACGCTCTTCGGAGCAGTCAAGAACAAGAAGCCTTTCGTAATTCCCGAGATACGTGAATGGAGAGGCGCTACAGGCACATTCAGCGTAACAGCTGACACTAAGATTGTCTATCCGGCAAAGCAGCCCGACCTCGCAGAGGTTGCAGCTCTCTTCGCCGAGGACTACAAAAAGATGTTCGGCGTGGAACTTGAAGTGAAAGAGGGAAAGGCCGGCAGCGGCGATATCTTCATCACCACGGGCAAGAAGAATGTGAATGGCGAAGAGGCTTACACCATTGACATCAGCAAGAAGATCACTATCAACGCCAACTCGCCACGCGCGGCCATCTGGGCGACACGCACCATCCTGCAGATAGCAGAGCAGAACGGCGGCAGCCTGCCTAAGGGCTTCATCAGCGACTACCCCGACTATGCAATGCGCAGCTTCATGCTCGACTGCGGACGCAAGTTCATTCCCATCAGCTTCTTGCACGAGTATGTAGACTTCATGGCATACTACAAGATGAACACCTTCCATATTCATCTCAACGACAACGCTTTCAAGCAGTACTTCAACCACGACTGGAACAAGACCCCTTCGGGCTTCCGTCTTGAGAGCGAGTTCTTCCCCGGCCTTGCTTCACGCGACGGCTACTACACCAAGAAGGAGTTCATAGAGCTGCAGAAGCATGCCGAAAGAGTAGGCGTGGAGATTATCCCCGAGATTGACGTTCCCGCTCACTCGCTCGCATTCGTCAAGTACCGTCCCGAGCTCGGCAGCAAGGACTACGGGCTCGACCACCTCGACCTCTTCAAGGAAGAGACATACAACTTCGTCGATTCATTGTTCATGGAGTACCTCAGCGGCGACGAGCCCGTGTTCCGCGGCCCCCGTTTCCACGTAGGCACCGACGAGTATTCAAACCGTGACACAGCCGTTGTCGAGAAGTTCCGCTACTTCACCGACTTCTGCATCCGTGCGGCAGAGAAATATGGCAAGCAGGCTTGCGTATGGGGCGCCTTGACACACGCAAAGGGCAACACCCCCGTAAAGGTCGATAACGTCCTCATGTACGAGTGGTACAACGGCTATGCCGACCCGACAGAGATGATCAAGCTCGGCTACGACGTCATCAGCATCCCCGACGGCCTTACATACATTGTTCCTGCGGCAGGCTACTATTACGACTACCTCAACTGCGGCTACCTCTACAACAGCTGGACACCGGCTATCATCGGCAACCAGACATTCGAGGAGAAGCACCCGCAGATCAAGGGCGGCTCGTTCGCAGTATGGAACGACCATGCAGGCAACGGCATCAGCTGCAAGGATATCCACTACCGTGTCTACCCCGCCATGCAGACAATGGCAGTGAAGATGTGGACAGGCGCCAAGCCTACCGTTCCTTTCGAGCAGTTCGACAAGGCACGCCTCGCTCTGAGCGACGCTCCGGGCCTTAACATAGCAGGCCGTTTCAGCGGCGACAAACGCACAATCCTTGAGATTGGCGATTTCCAGCCAAAGAGAAACCTCGTTGAGGAGACAGGCGTCAGAGAGATTGGCTTCGACTATAGCGTATCTTTCGACATCCGGTACAACAACGAGCGCAAAGGCTCATACCTCACAAGGTCAAGAGACGCCATATTCTACCTCGCCGACCCCATCGAGGGCAAGTTAGGCTTCGCGCGCGACGGCTACCTCAACACGTTCAACTTCCGCTTCTACCCGGGCGAGAAGGCTCACGTGACCATTTGCGGTAACAAAGAGGTAACCAAGCTCTACGTGAACGGCAAGCTCGTCGAGACACTCGACAAGCAGACCATTTACCACAACGAGGGCGGCAAGGACAAGATGTACTACGTACGTACGCTCGTGTTCCCGCTCGAGAAGGCAGGCATCTTCCGCAGCAAGGTGACAAACTTCAAGGTAGAGAACTTCAGCAAGTAACTATACCTTATATAATATAAAGGTTAGAATGCATGGGCCCCACCCCATGGAAAAGTTGAGAGTTGAAAGCTTTAGCTTCGATAACGTGCGTAGCAAATAGTCACGTGAAGCAACGGCGAAGATGTTGCCACGTGGGGTGCGATTAACGCACGTTGTCAAAGTTGAGAGTTTAAAGTTTAGAGCTTAACATCGACTCTGTAAAAAACAGACCTCGGAGAGCAATCGCTCTCCGAGGTCTGTTCTATCCTTAGCCCCCTTAGTAACGGCTCACCAGCAAAAGTTGGGGGGCCAAGCAACTTTTTGGTTAAAACAAAAACCTCGCTGTCGCTCGTCTTATATTCTACCGCAGTCCTCAACCTTAAGCTACCGGTTGTTACAATGCAGCAGGTCTTTCTCTCATTACTTTTTC
>JAFTRV010000001.1 GCA_017462065.1 Bacteroidaceae bacterium | reverse complement strand
GTCCGATAAAATGTGTACTTTTGCTCATAGTTATTTGGATGAGTGTGGTAACCGCTAAATAACTACAAAGGGCTGAATCCACAAAATGGATCAGCCCTAACTTTTTATAACTGATAAGAATTTTTATCGGACAGTAATAGTTTTTTTTATATTCTGGCCCCTTTTCTTATGCTCTATCTGTTATCATTATTCCGTTGAATATCCTTCCGGAATTTACCCCTAATCTTCTTGCAGAAAAGAAATCAAGGTAACGCTCATAGGTGCATATCGCAGAAACGTGGATGTTCTCTTCTCTTATACCCTCCTCAACGAGCTGCATGCGGTTGCACTCCCATAGGTCGATATGCCATTTCTCGCCTTGCAGGGCAGGGTAGCGTCCCGCAATTCTCTCCATGTCAAATCCGCTCTCCTTGAATGTCTCGTAGACCTCGTCGTCTACCTCAAATGCCTCTTTTGAGATGCCGGGCGCTATAATAGCTTTGATATTGCCGCTGTCGCATCCGTAACGGGATCTCATCTGCGAAACGCATTCTTGAACAATCCTTGCTACGGTTCCTCTCCAACCGGCATGTACCGCTGCCGCAATGCCTTTCGTGCCGTCGTAGAGCAGTACGGGAATGCAGTCTGCCGTGGATACTCCTACGCATAGGTTCGGGAGGTCCGTGATTATTGCGTCAATCCCATGCAGCCGCTCCTCCTGTATCTGCTTGGGCTGTTCAATAAAACCCTTGTCGATGCAGATGACGCGGTTGCCATGTGTCTGTCTTGGCAGGAGAAGCCTGTCGTCATCAATGCCAAGCTCCCGGCAAAGCTCTTTGCGGCACTCTGCGACATGTTCCGGCGTGTCTCCGCAGTAGTGCGTGACGTTGAAACTCTCATAATTGCCGGAGCCTCCCCCACGACATGTGGAGAAGGCTCTTATATTGCAGTCTGTCCTGTATTCAAACAGTCTCATAACCTATGATAGCGGCTTTTCTTCAGGTTTATTAGAGTACCTGAAGCGCCTGCTCTATGTCGGCAATGATATCCTCGACATCCTCAATGCCTACAGAAAGACGTATCAGGTCGGGGTCGATGCCTGCTTCGAGCAGCTGTTCGTTGCTCAGCTGGCGGTGAGTGTGGCTTGCGGGGTTAAGTACGCATGAGCGTGCGTCCGCAACGTGCGTTACAATAGATACAAGCTTGAGGCTGTCCATGAAACGGATAGCGTCTTCCTTGTCTCCCTTTACGGCGAACGCCATTACGCCGCATCCTCCGTTGGGCAGATACTTCTGTGCAAGGTCGTAGTATTTGCTGCTCTTTAGCCCGCAATAGTTCACCCACTTTACGTTCGGGTGCTGCTCAAGGTATTCTGCCACCTTCTGCGCATTCTCGCAGTGGCGAGGCATACGCAAGTGCAGGGTCTCGAGTCCGAGGTTCAGCAGGAAGGCATTTTCGGGTGCCATCATCGCTCCGAGGTCGCGCATTACCTGCGATACCATCTTTGTTATGTATGCGGCCTTCCCGAAGTTCTTGGTGTAGATGAGTCCATGATATGAGTCATCGGGCTCGGTCAGGCATGTGAACTTGTCGTGCTGTGCCTCCCAGTCAAAGTTGCCGCTGTCTATTACACAGCCACCTACGGCTACAGCGTGTCCGTCCATGTACTTCGTAGTAGAGTGGGTGACAATGTCCGCGCCCCATTCGATAGGACGGCAGTTCACTGGAGTAGCGAAAGTGTTGTCTATGATAAGGGGCACGCCGTTACGGTGCGCAATGCCGGCGAACTTCTCAATGTCGAGCACGTTTACGCTCGGGTTCGATATTGTCTCTCCGAAAAGAGCCTTAGTGTTGGGCCTGAACGCCTTTTCAATCTCTTCGGCAGGCGCGTCAGCGTCCACGAATGTCACCTCAATGCCCATCTTCTTCAGAGTCACGGCAAAGAGATTGTATGTGCCGCCATATATTGTCGTAGTAGAGACGAAGTGGTCTCCCGCCTGGCAAATGTTAAGAATAGCGTAGAAGTTGGCAGCCTGTCCCGACGATGTCATGACTGCTCCAACTCCGCCTTCAAGCTCTGCAATCTTTGCGCCTACGGCATCAACAGTGGGGTTCTGAAGTCTTGAATAGAAATAACCTGAATCTTCAAGGTCAAAGAGGCGTGCCATCTGCTCGCTTGTCTCGTACTTGAATGTGGTGCTCTGGTAAATGGGCAGTACGCGCGATTCGCCCTTCTTAGGCTTCCAACCGCCCTGAATGCATATAGTTCCTGTGTTAAGTTTCTTTGTCATGATAATAAAGTTTGCTGTTCAAAAATCTTTGCGAATATAATACATATCCTCGGATTTTTTTTATTTGCTCGGTTTTTTTAAGCTTTTGTAACAGCTTCTTATGGCTGGATGTCCTTTACGAACCGGATGTATTGCGTGGCATTGTTTCCTATGGTCACTCGGTCGTTGTAGATTGACCACGAATAGAAATGCTCGCCATTTATGTAATCGTATCGGTTGCCATGATAGCCGAATGAATAGAAATTGCTTACCAGAGTGCCTTTGTTGCCGTCCCACCACGTAGCGTTGTCACAGTAGAGGTGCATTATAACGCCCTCTCTGAGGTTTGGTACACGGTACCCTGCCGGCGACGGAGAGCCTCCGCTCTCCAGCTCTGTCTTCAATTCATTGTATGAAGGGTTTGTTGTCGTATATTGCTGCAAGACTCCTGTCTCAAAGCCGTCATAGAGGCGTGCGAGCGAACTGTACTCATTGTCGGGTACAAGCTCATGGGTCGTATAATACGCGCGCAACGACTCCTTGTTCATGTTCCGCATGTCGAATCTGTAGACCGAATTCTTGCTTATTGTGCCTGAAGGACGTTCTACGTTCACCAATAGGTCTTCGGGGTAGTTCTCTCCTGCTATGCATATATTATCGGCTGTAGCAGGCGTCAAGCCCAAGTTCCTTATGCAACGTACAGGTGAGTAGCCCGGCTTGCCCCAGTGTACCTGATACTCTCCTGTCGATGCGCCCTCTTCGGCCCAAACAATGGTCGGGACATTGCCTGCTGTCTGCAGCCATGCAGTGCTGCTGACGACATGAATTCGCCAGGGGAACACGCCGTTGAACACTCCTCCGCTTATGGTAGTGTTGGGCTCTCTGCTGGCTGCGATAGGGTAGAGCTGGGCGTCGCTGCTCAGGCCCTGGTCGCCGATGAACAGTCCGCATAGCTGGTCAAGCGACGCAAGGTACCATCTCAGCTCCTCGGGGTCAATAATGCCGTCACCGTCGAGGTCACGGTTACGCAGCAGTACGGAATACAGTCCTGACCGGTATTGCTCTTTAAGCTTGACGTCGTTGCCGGAATAGTCGATGAATGTATCCCATCGCAGGTTGCCGTTCACGCTCTTGCCGTTTCCTGTGCCGCTTATGAGGTTGATAAGGCATGCGGTGTTGTAGAGACCGTCTGTACGTGATGTGTTGTCGGGAGTATATGACGGCATGTGAGATGCCGAAAGGTTTCCGAGGCGTTCGTCGGGGTGGTAGAACCACGCTTCGTTATTGGTCTCGTCTTTTGTCTCGCATCCCCATGCTTCGTTAAGGTCGGTCCGCTCCCTGCTTATGTTGTAAGGCGTCTGTATCGAATTCTGGCGTATCGTAAGAATGCTTCCTGTGACAGAGCTCTCATTGTCGGCGCTGCGGTTGTTCTTGCACAGAATATGCATCAGACGATTGGGCTGGTTTACGAATTTCTTCCATAATATATCCTGGTCATTAGGGTTCATCGGGTTCTCTTCGTAGTAGAACTCATTGACGAATATGGTAAACTTCATCTCTCCGTTCTCGTCGAACTTGCTCTCCCTGTTCTCTCTCCATGCCAGTACCTCGGCCTTTACCATTCCGAGCATCTCGATTACGTTCATAAGGCTGCTCTTGTCGGCAGGGTAGGGCATGTTGCTGTCCGAATAGCTGTTGTCGCCAACGCTCTTCTCGTTCAGCATGAACTCCACCCATTTGTAGTCAAGGTCGTTGTAAATCTCCTTTCCTGTATCGTCCTTTGCGGGTATGCCCTCTCTGCCGAACGGGGTGCGCACGTACCATGTCATGTTGTCGGTGTCTACCTCGTTGGCCTTTATGGTATATACCCTCTGGCCGTAGTGAGCGTCAAAGGTGTATATATCCTCCTCGGCCTCGTAAAGGTGCCCCATAGCGCCCGGCTGGTTCTCTGTTATGCCGGGCAAGTTATCGTTTGAGGTGTCTACCTCTATCTCGATATTCTCGACACCTTTGATGTTGATTGTGTATTTGTAGTGGGTGTTTCGCTGTATGTCGTAATTGTCTTTGTCTTTGGCGAAGTCGCCTAAGTGAACATAATATGTGACATCGGCGACAAGGTGTTGCTCGCTTGTCGAGCCCGGGTCAATCACCATCTTGAGCTCGCCTTTTATTATCATGTATGTAGCAAGCTCCGGGGCGTACTCCCACATGCCGTTTTCATTGTCGTATGTGCCGTAATCGGCATCTTCGGGGTCTTCGTTATGCTTGTTCCTGCGGTCTCTGTCGTGGTAGTTGCCTTCAACGCCTTTCTTTTTCTCGGCTGAACGCTTGTTCTCCAAAGTATAAAACGAAAAACCATGCAGGACGCCGCCGGTCGCATTGCCGTCAATTATCTCATTCTCGGTCTTCTCGAAATTCTTCGGCGTAATGTTGAAGCATGACTCTTCGGGCAATATTAAAGAACTGCTGTTAGGAAGCAGGTAAGAGCTTTTAGGCAAGTTGATGACTTGCCACGATTCGGGAGTGAATTCCTCTACTCTTTGGTTATTGCTCTCTTCGTTGGGGTTTACACGAACGTTCACCTCGACTTTCGCATCGAGCCTGTGAAGCATTATCTTTCCGCCCGGAACAGTGATTAGCCCGTCAGATGATATGCTGACATTATCCTGGCTGCCTGTCATCATGAAGTATCCCGCATTGCGGTCGGGTATCTCCTGGTTTAGCGATACTATCAGCTCGTTCAGGTCGTTTTTCGTTCGTACAAGTCCAAGACGCTCTTGCGAAACGTTCATGAAGTCAAGGTCAATGTTGGCGATGAGTATAATCTCTGCTACTCCCGCCACGCTCGGAACGCTCATGTGCAGAGTGCCCGTTGTCTGTCCCTCGGTGTCGTCGGACATTAGGTTGTCTACTTGCCAGTAATCCTTGTTGCCTGTACTGTTTATATTCGTCTCATCAAAATAGTGTCCGTATATCTTCTCGCCATTGGCGAACACGAACGCATATATGTTGCGCACCATTGACTCGTAATGGATGTCGTACGTGGTACGTGTCTTTATCGTGATTCTGTCATTGGCGGTAATGCCGAAATTGAGTGCCGCCGTGACATTGTCGCCGACAATGCCGGGCTGTTCCAAATCCTTGTCATTGCAGCTTAGCTGTAAAAGACAGAATGCGCTCAATATTATTGTAGTTGCCCAATGCTTCATTTTCAAAATATTATATCTATTTCAAGTCCCTGTTACTCAAATGTGACATCGCCGTTAATCTCTTCCCAACCTGCCACCTCGAACATCACGTCTCCGGTTTTGTCATTGTAAGTCACGTTCACAAGGATGTCGATGAAGTCGTTGCGGCGAATGGCTGTAATAGGCAGTGCTTCGCCGGTTGTCTTGTCTATAGTACAGATTGGTATTGTCTCCTTATGAGTGATGTCATTTGTCACTTGGCTCTTTTCTACTTTGTACAGGTTGAAGTTGTTGCGTCTCAAGGCGCTGTTCGACGTCGAGCTGTTGCCGTAAACGGTCGAGCCGTTTATTCCTATGTAATAGTTGCCGCTGGTACTCTTGAAACGTATGTTTGTGCCGCTGGTGCTGGCAGTAAAGTAATCAGAAGCCCCGGGAGCCACCGTTAATGGTATTCCGCTGTAGCTTACTTGCGAGCTCTGCATGAAGTATCCTGTCGTTCCCATTGACTCTATTGTGTACTGGTTCGATGCCGTGCGGTTGAACTTCCATACGTAATTATGGTCAAGCTCTCCGTCCGAAAGATACGAGCCTCCCGATTTCACGGTCGCATTGTCGGCATAAAGGTATCTTCGGGCATTGGTATTGTATATGACATACATTGCGCCGTCCTCAATATTGCTTGCGCTCCTTATAGCACTGCCGCTGACTGTATATACCTCCTCCGTGCCGCCTTCGTACTTAAGGCCGAGCGTGTAGTTGTAGTTTCCCCCATTGCTCTCGAGCAGGTAAGTGTCAAAGATTGTGGCTTCACTGACATTGCCCGAAGCGTCTATTCTGGGTATCAGCTTCTCTTCCTCAAAAGGAGTGACAGCCTCTTCAGATGTCACGACAGGAGAGACGTCGGCTGTTCCGCCCTCGACGAAGATATCGCTGCTTCTTTGGGTGAAGTTCGTGGGGAAGCTCAGCTCCGTAATGTGCAAGTCGTTAAGAGAGCTCTGGTTGCGTACGTTGATGCGTATCCTGGCATAGGTGCGTAGCAGCTCCCCGCTTACTACGTTTGCTCCTGGTGTAAGATTAATCTCTTTCGTAAAGGTCAGCGGGTATGGCGTCTGCTTGTCGCATATGTTGTTGCCCGAAGCCGAAACGGAGAGCCCGCTTGCTACATTCTCTTCATATACTTCTGCAAGCTTCCCCTCAAGCCCGTCGTAATTGCCGTAGTTCGCTACGGCATAGAGCCTGTATGTCTTGCTGTAGTCAAGGTTTTTAAAGCTTATGGCGGCTTCCGTGTTTCCGTTGGCGAATCTTTGGTCGTCCGCTTCGAGTACGGTTGAGGTTATGATTCTGTTCCCTTCAAAAAGAAATACCGCAAGGCGATAAATCTTGCGTCCGTCCACTATAATCTCATTCTCGGATACATTGCCGTCATCGTTCAGGTCCTCAACGCCTCGTGTGCGTAAATCCTGTCCCGTGCTTCTCACTAAAAGATGGAGCGAAGCGGCATTCTCTGCTTTATGGCCATAATTGTTCTGGCATGCCGCGAAGAGCAGTATGCAGCACCATAGCGGCAGTCTTTTTATTATAGATATATAGCTGGACATTCTTTTTCCTGTTGTTTAAGCGCAATCAATGTTGCTTTGCTTATATTGTTATGTCGTAGCTGGACTCAATGTGATTCCAGGGAGCGATTGTCACTTTCAATTCCGCCTCGGAACCCTTTATCTCCAGCATATATGTGTATTTCTTTCCCTCTTCGTAAGTAATGGCAGGGATATCCACAGAGAATACCTGGCCGCCGGCATTCTTCAGCGTATAGCAGAAGCTCAATGTTCCCTCGTTTACTTTCTGCGGCACAACCAAGAGCCATCCGTCGTTGTGCGTATATTGCTCTCCTTCCAATCCCGCATTGGGCGTGTAGAGCGTGTTCTCATATATGAAGTCTACCCCTTCGTGTCTCCACAGATACATCGGCGCCGTGGTCGATTCATAAGGGTACCAGGTTATGTCGGGCTGTGTGTTGCCCGAATGTACCAGATAGCCCGAAGGCGAGAAGAGGTTGGTGTTGTTGTTCTTGTTCTGTAGCCAGCACGACGTTAATCCCTCGTCGGTGGCAGGGGTAAAGCCGTCAATGGCCTTTACCTTGAATTTTATTGCGGCAAACGCATGTCGCATGTCAAGCCGTACAGGCTCCGACAGGTTTGCTGTCCTGGTGTTTACCTGTGTCGCTGCAAGCAGAATATCCTCTTGCAGTTCAAGAGTGTTGATCGGACCGCCTTGAAACATCGTGGCGTCCATCTGCGTCATCAGGCTTGTCATCAGTTTCTGAGGGTAACATGCACGGAAATCGTAAACAGCCTGATATGTCCAATATCGTGGCTCGCCGGAGTACTCCCAACTGTTGAATGAGCCTGTGATATATGTCAATTCGGTCGCTATGAATTCTTGGAAAGTCTCATCTTTCCCGTTTGAGTTTAAGGTATAGTCTCCCCATATTCCTATGCTTTCGTTTGAGCCGTCGGCGACAGGGGTACATGACGATTGCAATACATTGCTGTTCGTCAATGCGCGCGTCTCTTCTGGCGTGATGCTCCAGGTGATAGGGGCTTTATAGGCCGACGGCAGCTCAGGAAACGGGAAGCCCGTCTCCTGAGCGCAACCGGCAAGTGTCAGTAACGCTGTCAGTAATATGTATATATGACAGAGTTGTTTCATTATCAGCCTGAATTACTGGATAACGTGAATCAATGTAGGCTCCTGAATCCAGTCTGTTGTAACAGGCTCAAAGTAGATACGCTTGTTCTGGCCGAATGCGATGCGGTAAACATATCTCTTGCCCATCTCCCATGTGCTAATCTTGGTGCCGTTTTCCTGAGCAAAGTCTGAAAGCAAGATTGTCGCATTGTTTGTCATGACTTTCTCTTCTGCTGTACCGGGGTGGGTGGTCTTTGTGTAAGTTACTGTTACAGCGGCGTTAGCAGGAACATCCTGCGGTATAAGCAACAAAGCAGACTCCTTTTGCGTGAACTGTGTAGGAACGGTTGTGACAGCTACAGGAGATGTAAAGCTCGGCTTGAAATCAGCTGTAGTTGCTGTCGCTAAATTCTCCCACAGAGCTGTACCTGATGTCAAATCTGTCGTTTCCACAATGTTCTGGTTGAAATCGGCTTGCTGAATGAAATCGCCGTGCAGCTTCAAGTCGGTAATTTCATAATTGATGTTCTCATCTTCTTTCTCGGTAGAGAACACGATAGACGACAAAGCGTGGTGGAATACCAAAGGAACTGAACTGTGTCCGTTGTTTGTCTTGTTTCTGTCAATCACGCGGTCTGAGTACATAAGGTCATACTGCTTGTTTGCGTCAGCCTCTGTCTGGAATCCCTCAATCTGGAGACCGTTCGCAGTGTGTGCGATGCTTATGGGCTCTGTCGTGAACTTTGCAGGCGAGTATGCGGCGAAGGCGAGGTTGTACTCGATTTCCGGCCAATAATATGTGGTCTTTGTTGACCAGTATTTGCTGCCGTTGCCTTCGTTCTTCGCAGTGTCGCCTGTTGCGTTGAAATAGTTTCCTGTTGTCGTTTCCCAACCTGTGAAGCTTCCTTTGTAGTATTTGCATAATACCATGAAATCCTCACGGTTGTCGTATTCGACACCGGTAATTTCACCCATGACATTCGCTCTGTTCTGCTTCATTGCGGGAGCGTCGAATGTCAAAGTCAGAGCTTGCTGAGGCTGCTCATAGCTTGAGTCATCATTCACGCAGCTTGTCAACGCTATAGCGGACAGTGCTGCAAAAAATAACATTTTCTTCATGTTAGTTTAATTAAAAGGTTAATAAATAATATTTTGATAATAAATTTCATTCTGGTTCGCTTTTACTCGGCATTGATGTTTAAATGGTTATGCTTCCCTCTATCTCTTCCCAATCCTTAACGCCCGGGGCCATTCCGCCACCGCCTTCAAAGCCTTCGGGAGGGATAATCTCAATGACTTTGTCTATTATAATCCACTGTTTCTCTTTTACCTCGTCGGTCTCAAACATGTCGGTAACTCGGAATGTCTCGGTCTGAACAGTGTTGTAGACAGTGTTGAATTCAAATGTAATGTCGATATATCCCTCGGTGTCCGGCAACTTTCCGAATGTGTTGAACGATGCGTAGGCGACGGCTGTCTCGCAGGTTGTGCGTCGGGCGTTGTCCTTTCCGTTGTTAAGCCCGAAGTATATGCTCACTATATTGTCCTTTATCATTCTGTCTGCATGCATGTTCTTTGAGCCTGCCATGCCGGAGATTAGAGCGACTGCCGAACGTACATATTCCACGCCTTTTACATTGAACTGCAAGTAGTATGTCTTTACGATTGTCTCTGCAGTCGGAATACTGTTGTCTTTGTCTTTTATGGTATCGGCTTCTTCGAAATTTTCTCTTGTGAACACCTCGACGCCCTCGATTCTGGAGACGAACAGGTGGTCGGGCTGTCGGCATATGACTTCGTCCTCGCTCGCATGATTGCTGCGTGACCTGAATATCCTGTTCTCCTCGTTCTCGCTCAGCGGCTCTGTATAGGCGATCATTTCCGAGTAGAGGTTGTCATTGCGTATCTTAATGTCCCTTGTGTCAAAGTTGTATGCCAGCATGTTGTATCTGCCGTGAGGCACATTCATATATCCCTGAATGAAGTATCCGTGCTCATCTTTTCCGCAGTCATGTAGATAACGCTCCGTAACGAGCTTGTCGCTGGCTTCGTCGCAGAAAACGACTCGCATGGCTTGAGGCGAGCTGTATTCGGGCTTTCTCTTCGTCTCATCGTAGAAACCGTAGTGAACGTTGCGTATGTTTTCGTCAAAGTATATCTTGACGAAGATGTTCTCGTTGAACAGAGGGTCCTCCAGCGGGCGGTGTTCGCAGCTCGTGCAGACGGCTATGAAGGCTGTCCATGCGAAAAGGAGGCGGCAAAAACAACGAAACCTCATTCTGCTCATTGCTTGCCTCCTTTCTTCTTTGTCTTAATGATTATGGGCACGGCGAGCGTTATCTGTGCCTTTGTGGGGCCAAAATAGTGCCAGCGGCCATGTTTCTCCGGGTCTTTCCACAGAATCTCATAGTCGGCGCTCGGAACATATCTTCTGTACGGTATCGATGCATATCCTGCCGATACCGAGAATTCAAGATTAAGGTATTTGCCAATAGGCATGGCATAACCGTAGCTGAGGCCTGCGCTCCAATGCTCGCCCTGGTGGCAGATGTTCCTGCCCCATTCGAAATCCCATTTGCCCGACTCTGCGTATATACCAAGAAAATGCCCGGTCAGCCTGTCATGCTCAAAACGTTTTTTCGCAAATTTGCCGGGGCTTATCCACCAGCGTCCCTCTGCGCCAATGCTAAGGAAGCGTATGCAATATTCGTTCTTGGCCTCGCCCCATCGCCACCAGGGGAACTGATGATAATATAATGCCGAGAAATGTTTGGTTATGGGCACCTCGACCGAGAAGTTGAGCAACGTCAGGGCGTCGTAAAGCAGGTTGCTCTTTATTGCCATTATGGTCCTGCGTTCAGTCAGGCTTGTCAAGGCTGTCTGGTTTATCAGCTGCAGCGCCTGCGGAAGTTGAAGCTTGTCGCTGTCGTCGAAGCTTAACGGCAACAGTGGTATGGGAGCATGCACGCATATCCATGTGGCCATGCGCAACCTCGGCATGTGGTGGCGTATTATCCAATTGTATGTATAGCCGTTGTCAAGCCGCTTAAGCCGCCATTTCTTTGTTTCTGTAGGTATGTCGGCGCGTATGATTCTCATTACCCTGTCCCTGTTGGGCAGGTTGTAGTTGGCTTCGAGCTCTGCTTCCAGGCCTTCCCAGTTCTCGCCCATCGGGCGAAGGCGTATGTTTTCGGACTTCAACGTGCTGCTGTCGGGCAGGCTCGCCAAAATGAACTCTTTAGCTGTTATGGAACGTTTCTCCGCCAACCATTTGTTGCGTGCAGGCGAGCCTTCGGGCGAAGCGTACGAATAAATGGTTATGCTGTCAATCTTCTTTGAGTTCAACAGAATATTCTTTATTCGGAATATCTGGTAAGAGTTGTCTAAATACTCTTTGTCAAGGTCGATGCGATCACGGTAATAATAGAGGGTGAACCTTTCTTGTCTTACGCTGTCGGGCATAGTTTGTCCAATGCCTGGCAAAACTGCCCAGCATGCAAGCAGAATGAGCGTATAGACGAGTTTTTTCCTCAAGATTGCAAGGTTTTTCGAAAATCATGCAAAATTACGTAAAAGAGAGTGGTTTACCCCCCCCCTATTAGTTAAATAATGCTAATAAATGTAAAAATAGAGTGGCGAATTATAATTGCCAAAATTATGGAATATACATCAGCAGAAGTCTCTTGTGCGTCCTGAGAAACGCAATAATGCATGGGGGTGACTAAAAAGCAAATTTGGTACCCTAAATTTGGCGACGCTCGTTGTAAAACAACAAAGTAAACTTTGTGTTTAACTCGTTTGCACAAATTTCCTGTGTTACGTTTGCCTTCAAAATCCTCATTTACTGAGCGTAAATTATAGGGTGTTTTACCTATTTTCTTTTCTTGTGATTTGCAAAATTCAAGTGGTCGCCATTATTATATTATGACTTACGACACATCGTGTTTTTTTACGGTAAACTCAAACCTCAGACCACCATTAGGTCTATTTGTGGCGGTGATGGTGCCGCCGTGGAAGAGAACTGCGTGCTTGACAATAGCAAGACCGAGTCCTGTGCCGCCCTTTTGGCGGGAGCGACCTTTGTCCACACGATAGAATCGCTCGAAAAGGTGTGATAGGTGTTTCAGCTCAACACCCTTGCCATCATCCTCAAAGCGGATACGACACAGCTTCTCGTTGTTCTCAAGTAGCGATATATAGATGTTTCTACCCACGGAATAGGCAATGGCATTCTCGGTCAGATTGCGGAAAATAGAGCCAATCAACGATGGGTTGCCATTGACAATAACCTCTTCATTAAAATCTAAATGCAGCATCATGCGCTCCTCTTCGGGCAAGATCTCCAACTCCTCGGCCACCTCATCGATGATCTCGTTGATGGCCACCCTCTCACGGTTAATCAGCGCACTTCCATCCTCCATGCGGGTAATCAGCGACACGTCGTTAAGCAGTCGGCGAAGGCGGTCATTATTTGCATAGCATCGCTCGATGAGTTCCTGACGCTTCTCTTCGCTAAGGCTAATACCCGAGAGCAGTGTTTCAAGGCATACTTGAATGGATGCTACGGGGGTTTTCAACTCGTGGTTAATGTTATTAGTTAGTTGTCGTTTAAGGCGATTGCGCTCCTGCTCAGCCTCGTAGCGATTGACGCGCTCGATATCCTTGCCGAGTCGGCGAGTGGTAAAGTATGCCACAACGCTCATTATAAGTGTGATTGAAATCATCACAATCAGGAATGACCAATCCGCTTCAAGTAGGTCTTGCAAGGTGCTTGAATATGGTATTGCTGTACGGACAATAACTCGCTCGCCTCGTGTTGCAGAGTAAAAGTATTCTCGTCCATCACTCGTAGATTGTCTGCTGATGTTATATCCCTCGCCCTCTGCCAAAGCAGTTGCCACTTCGGGGCGACCTAGGTGGTTGTCAAGCGAATCGAGCGATATGGTATTATCGTAAACAACAGCACCCGACAATGTGATAATAGATATTCGCAACTCTTCAAAAGGTTTGTCGTGGGTGGCAATATTATCCTCATAGGGCAACCCCTCCTCGACAGTATCGAGTAGATGGCGGTTATACTGTTGAAGTTGAGCATTCAGGAACTGCGATTTATACTCTTTCTCACGCAGATATTGAAAACCGATAAAGCAGAGTACAATTGCCCACGAGAAGGCGAGCAACATCAGAAACAGCCGTTTGTGGAACGATATTTTAGTCTCGGAAGCCATATCCAAAGCCTGAACGGGTAACAATGTAAGAGCCATACGCCCCAATCTTTGAGCGCAGGCGGGTGATATTAACATCGATAGTGCGGTCAAGAACGACCACCTCATCACTCCACACTCTGTTTAGGATTTGCTCTCGTGAGCATATCTTCCCACGGTGCTTTATCAAATAGGCGAGCAACTCAAACTCTTTGCGTGCCAATCGAACCTCCTCGCCATCGACCGTGCAACGCTTAAACTCCAAATCAAGGCAAAGGCCATCAACCACTAAACGGTTTGGCTTCTCGGCTGGGGCGTTACTTATGTTTTTATGGCTGGTTGTGCGGCGCAGAACACTCTTAACTCTTGCTATGACATTACGCACGGTATATGGTTTCATAATATAGTCATCGGCACCGAGGTTGAGCCCCATAACCATATCGTCCTCTGTGTCGCGTGCTGTGCAGAAAATGATTGGGATATCAGCCGTGACAACATCGCTTTTCAACATCTTTGCCATCTTGATACCGCTTATCTCGCCCATCATAATATCTAGTAGAATAAGCGAATACTCCCTTATATTGTAGCCGAGAGCCTGTTCTGCACTAAATGCCACATCTACATCATACCCCTCATTTTCGAGGTTTAGTTTCAAAACCTCACACAAGGTCTCCTCGTCATCTATTATCAATATACGCTCTGTTGCCATATACCTAAACTATAAGATTGCAATGCAAAATTACAGCGTTTTGGCGAATGGCGGAACGCCTAAAACAAGATTTAATAAAAATGTAATATTTTGCTTCGGAGCGAGCATTTCACGAAAGCCTAACTTTTTTGAAATATTTATGAAACCTTCCGCCAATACTTTTGCAGTGTCAAATTTAAGAAGACAAAAAAATGAAAACAAAAGTAATCTTGGCAGGTCTTTTAGCCTGCATCGGTATCACTGCACAGGCGCAGGATACTAAAACGGAGGAGCCCAAGGGCAAAGCGATTGTTCAAGTGTTTGGAAATTTCCACACAGGTTTTGGTGCAGAAAACGATGATCGGGGATTTGAGTTGGATCGTAGCTATTTCGGTTACGAATACAATTTCGGAAAAGGACTCTCTGCAAAGGCGGTAATGGATATTGGCAAATCGAGTGATGTGTCCGATTATCAGCGTATTGCCTACATCAAAAATGCAATGGTGTCTTGGAAAAAGGGAAGGCTGACTCTCAATGGTGGTCTTATTTCAACCACACAATTCAATTTTCAAGAGAAATTTTGGGGATACCGCTACATTATGAAGTCATTCCAGGATGAATATAAGTTCGGAAGCAGTGCCGATCTGGGTATTTCTGTGGCTTATAAGTTCGCTGATTGGGTGTCTGCCGATGCTATTATTGTCAATGGCGAGGGATATAAGAAAATTCAGAAAAATGATGGACTCAATTACGGCTTGGGTGTAACACTGACTCCCCTTAAAGGCTTTCAGATTCGTGTGTATGGTGGATTGAACGAGAGTGGCGAAGAGGGTAAAAAGGATATCGCTAATCTTGCTGCATTTGTGGGATATAAGCATGCCAAATTCTCTATCGGTGCGGAATACAACCATATGTGGAATGCTGCATACACCAACAATGCAGACCAATACGGTTATTCGGCTTTTGCTTCAGTTAAGGTTGCAAAGTTTGCAGATATTTATGCACGATTTGATGACATATACTCCAAAAATGATTGGAATATTGCAAAAGATAAGTCGGCTGCAATTCTCGGAGCACAATTCAAACTCGGCAAGTATGTAAAAATAGCCCCTAATTTTAGAATGAGTATACCAAAAGCAGATGGCGCTAAGAATGGTTACTATGCCTATGTAAATTGCTACTTCGGATTCTAAAAACAATATAAATAAACATTTAATAATCATATAATTATGAAAAAGGTTTTTAAGTCAGTAATGGCATTGACTATTGCTCTTGCAATGGTTGCTTGTGGCGGTAATGCAAACAATGGAGGTCGTGAGTCACAGGAACTTTCGGGTGCTGGTGCAACATTCCCACTCCCTTTCTACAATGTGGTTTTCGAGCAGTTTGGTCAAGTAAATGGCGACCAAGTAGCCTACGGTGGTATCGGCTCGGGTGGTGGTGTACGCAACCTGCGTGATAAGATTGTTGATTTTGCTGGTAGCGATGCCTTCCTTTCGGATAAGGAGATGGCAGAGATGGCTCCCGTGGTACACATCCCTACTTGTATGGGTGCTGTGGTTGTGGCCTACAACCTTGATGGCGTTAAGGAGCTTAAGCTGTCGGGTGAGGTTATCGCACAAATCTTTGCTGGAGAGATTAAGATGTGGAACGATGAGCGTTTGGTGGCTCTCAATCCCGATGCAAAACTCCCTGCGGAGGCTATCATCCCTGTATATCGTTCTGACGGCTCGGGTACAACATTCGTATTCACCGACTATTTGACAAAGGCAAGCTCTATGTGGCGTGAGAAGTTTGGTACAGGCAAGTCGGTAAACTTCCCTTCGGGTCAGGCGGCAAAGGGTAATCCCGGCGTTGCAGGCGTAATCAAGCAGACGAAGAATACCATAGGCTATGTAGGCTCGGAGTATGCCTTTGCGCAGAAGATTCCTTATGCACGCATCCAGAATCCACGAGGCGAGTTTGTCCTTCCTTCATCGGCTACCATCTCGGCAGCAGCCTCGGGCGTAATTCCTGCCGATACTCGTTGCTCAATCACTAATGCCGATGCTGCTGGTGCATATCCCATCTCAACATTCACTTGGATGATTATCTACAAGGAGCAAAATTACTCTGACCGCAGTAAAGAACAGGCGATGGCAACACTCGACCTCTTGAAATATATTCTCTCGGATGAGGCACAGCATATCACATCAGAAGTTCATTATGCACCGCTTCCAGCAAAGGCAAAGGAGTTGAGTATAACAAACTTAAAGACCGTTACTTATGACGGCGTGGCAATATTGCAATAATAATATAACACTATGAACGATAAACTATATAAAATCCTATTGTTTGTAGCTGCATTGATAATGCCGATTGTGTGCGGGGGCGTGGTTTACGCCCTCGTCACTGACGCATACGAGGCTTTCGAACACTTCGGATTCTTTAAGTTCCTAACCTCATCGGAGTGGAGTTATACCGAGGGTGCAGAGCAGTATGGTGCGTTGCCCTTCATTACGGGTACGCTGATGACTACGCTCTTGGCTCTTATCTTTTGTATTCCCTTTTCACTACCTGTTGCATTATTCGTGGGCGAGTACTTTAAAGGTACAAAGATTGCCGCCATATTAAGTACGGTAACTGATTTGCTGGCAGGCATTCCCTCGATTATCTATGGTCTGTGGGGCTTTTATACTTTGCGTCCTTTGGTTATGGCGCTCAATATCTCGCCACAAGGCTCTGGCATATTGACTGCCTCGCTGGTACTGGCGATTATGATTGTGCCTTATGCCGCCTCGCTCAGCGCCGAGTTTATTAAGATGGTGCCCAACGATTTAAAAGAGGGAGCATATAGTCTTGGTGCAACCCGTGCCGAGGTTATTCGCAAAGTAGTATTCCCCGTTGCGGGTTCGGGTATCTTCTCATCGTATATTCTGGCCATTGGTCGTGCTTTGGGCGAAACGATGACCGTGACGATGCTTATCGGTAATACGAACAATATCCCCGACTCAATCACCTCGACGGGTAATTCGATGGCATCAATCATCGCCAACCAATTTGGCGAGGCTGATGATTTGAAGCTCTCGTCGCTTATTGCCATAGGTCTGATTCTATTCCTGATTACGGCATTCATCAATTTGATAGGTAAAATAATGATTAAACGCGCAAGAATAGCATAACTATGAACAAGTTGAAAATTAGAAATCGTTTGGCAAAGGATAGAGCATTGCTATGGGCTGTGTGTATTTTTGCCGCCCTTACGGCTGTTCCTCTGTTTGCCATCTTGGGAGAAGTCTTTCTGCGTGGTTACGACCAACTATCGTGGTCGTTCTTTACCGAGCCTACACCTACGGCATATAAGGCAATGAAGGCAATCGAGGCCGGCGAGCCAATTCCAGGCGGTATTGCAAATGGTATTGTCGGCACGATGATAATGCTGGGTATGGCTGCTATCATGGCTGTGCCAATAGGTATTTTGTGCGGTGCATTTTTGGCAGAGAATCCCAAGAACCGTTTTGCCCAAGTTGTCAGTTACCTTACTGACTTGCTGCAAGGTACACCATCGGTAATTATCGGTATTGTGGTCTATATCTGGGTGGTCGTTCCGATGAAGGGCTACTCGGCAATCGCTGGTAGCGCGGCACTTTTCATTATGATGCTGCCGCTGATTATTCGTTCAACCGAGGAGACATTGAAGATTCTGCCTGCATCGCTCAAGGAGGCGGGTCTGGCTCTTGGTGGCAACCGCGCCCGCGTGATGCTGAAGGTGCAGCTCCCAGCCGCCTTTGGAGGTATCTTTACGGGCGTGTTGCTGGCTATCTCGCGCGTGATTGGCGAGACCGCACCGCTGATGTTTACTGCCCTCGGCTGCTCGTTTATCCGTTTTGCGATTGACAAACCCATCTCGGCAGTACCTCTGCTTATATGGGAGTTCTTCAACGACCCCAACCTACAAGAACTTATTTGGGGCGCATCGCTCTTCTTGTTATTATTTGTTCTTACATTGAATCTTACAGCTAAATATCTTGCAAAGAGATGGAATCAGTAACACCTATACTTGAATTTAATAAGACTTGCGTATCATATACCAAGCAGACGATGGCGGTGAAATATGTTTCAGCAGCCATCGACCGTAATACAATAACCGCCATTATGGGACCTTCGGGATGTGGCAAATCGACACTGCTGCGAGCCGTAAACCTTATGCACAACCTCTATCCCAATATCCGTGTCGATGGCGAGATTTTGCTCAATGGCGAAAATATCCTTGCGATGGAGCCTATCGATGTGCGCCGAAGGGTTGGTATGGTCTTTCAGCGTCCTGCACCATTCCCAACGATGAGCATCTACGATAATGTGCTCTCCGGCTATGCGCTCAATGGTATCCGATTGTCGAAAACCGAGAAGAACGAAACCGTTGAACGCAGCCTGAAGAGTGTTGCGTTGTGGGAAGAGGTCAAGGATGTGCTGAATAAAAAGGGTACATTCCTCTCGGGTGGTCAGCAACAGCGTTTGTGTATCGCCCGTGCATTGGCTATGAAACCCGACATATTGCTGATGGATGAGCCTACCTCCGCACTTGACCCTATAGCGACAGCGCATATCGAGGAATTGATGCAGGAACTTCAAAAGGAGGTGACAATCCTTATCGTCACTCATAATATGGGGCAGGCAATGCGAATATCATCGAAGTCGATGTTCATGTACCTCGGCGAGTTGGTTGAATATGGCGACACCGCTACGATGTTCTCCAACCCCGCGGATGAGCGCACCAAAGCCTACCTTACAGGTAAGATGGGTTAATAATGTTCTGATAATAATACAAGTTTAGTTTACACTATTGGTTATATACCCAAAACGGACTAAACTTATTCGTACATTGACAGCATAAAATATGCTGGCGAAAAAAGAAATCATTGCAACTTTTCTTTTCGTCAGCATTATTTTTAAACCTTTGTGGTGTCGGAGGCGAAAGAAAACATAGACAATTACCTACCACGATAGAAACTTTTGAGGTGGTATTTTAGTATTACTGGTTTCCCGAAATCTCCGATTTTGTATGCAAATTGTATGTGATAAAATTGCGTGACAACTACAATGTGTACAAGTAATGAATTGATAATTGGGCAGATATTTTAGGCTTGCGAATTTGTAGCTGATTTACTGTAAGTAAATTAACCCTTTGTGGCTTTTCCTCCTCGCTACTCGGCAAAGAAAGCAAGCACTCTTTGCTCTCGTTAGCAGCGTCGGTTGCGGTTTTGAAGCCTGCACAAGCCTTGAACTTTGCTTTTTATTCACCCCCGACGACTGGAGGGTGACTTTTGGGCCACCCTCTTTATTGTTATATCCGGCTTATTCTACAATCCACTTCTTTCCATTGATTATATATATTCCGTGCTGCAGGGTGTTGAGTTGCTCAGCATCCTCGGTGTCAAGCACCTTGACGCCTGTGATGTCGTATACAGTCCATCTCTTTTCATCCTCTGCTACGATATCCTCAATGCTTGTCTCGTTCTTGACAATGTATTTTAGGGTAGTGCCGGCAATGGCTCTGCCGTTTCTGTCGAGGAAATATCCGTCCTCAATAGCGAGTATATATGTTCCGTTGGCGGTAACAGGGGCTTCTGTCATCAATACTGCCTGTTTGTGTCCTACCTCAAGGCCTTCGACTGAAGAGGCGAAAGTCAATGGTATGAGCTCTTCGCTACCCTCAAGGTATAGCTTGGCGGCCCGAGTAGAATCATTGCCGTTCACAATTTTATTGAACGTAAAGATGATATTGTTCAAGGACTCTACCTCGGCATTGTTCGCAGGCTCAACCTTTTCGATTTTTGCAGCAGGGGCGTTGCCTACTAATCTGTACTGCGCAATGGCCTCTTTGTAGAAGCCTATTCCCATTGGCATGCTCATGTTTATACCGTCCGGCTCAAGATATATTGTGCCTTTCAGGTTTATGTATAGCTGTAAATTGTCAAATGTGGTTACAGGCTCGCTGCTTGTAAAGCGCAGGGTGTTGGCATCTACCTGTTCGCCGGTGAATTTCGTCGTTTTGTAACCTGTGGCATCTACGTCACTTCCTGAGAGCTCTACGTACGTTTCAATAACTGTGCCCTCTTTGAAGGCAATTCCCTTGTCGCATGTTATGGTTATCTCCTTGAAATCCTCCACGTCGCTGTTGCTTGACGGGCTAATGGTCGCTTTCGGATATTCGTAGAGCATGTATAGGCTTGGCAGCTCCATGTCGGATGTTACCTCGCTTGCTTTGTAGCAACCGAAATGGTCACCCTCCTTAACGTCATTCTTTATGCTCTCCTTTACATAATATACAGTGCTCTCTCCGTTCTTTATTACGGCCTTGCCGTCATCGAACGATACGGTCCAGACAGCGCCTTCCTCGGGCTTCTCAGTCGCAAAGCTGAATGTTGTCTCATTATCCTTTACATACATGTATCTTTCTCCGCCGTCTTGAATGGTGTAGCCTCCCTCTACAGCAGTGAAGATAAATGCATCGTATGCCACCGTCTCAATATATCTCTCTTTCTTTGCAACTTTTCTGCCTTGCAGGTAACCATTGTCAATGGTTGTGTGAAGCGCATCGGCAACGCTGTCATTCGCAAAGAATGCATATCTGCTTCCCTCCTTTATCTCGGCCGCCGCAGTAAAAGGCTTCGTAGGCGATACAATATATGTTGCCTCTGTTATTTCACCGGTGTAAGCTACATCGCCATCGAACATCATTGACAGCACCTTGATTGTCGTTGTCTCTTTCAAGGCTCTCTTTCCATCAAAGTACATAGCCCATGTCTTGCTCGTCTCTGTTGTGCAACCCTCCTTTTCGGCTATGAAATCTTCATAGCTCGGATCTGTACCGTCGGTGGTGAAATATAATTTATGACATTCTCTCAAATCTTTATCCTCCGTGCCGATCTCAACGCTTACTCGGTAGATTGAGTCGGCATAAATGTTCAATGGGGTCTTGAATACGGCCTTCTCTACTTCCACCATGCTTGCGGGCAATATATAATCAATTTCAATGCCTTTAAAATAATATGCCTTATCGGTGGCCTCCCAGCTTATCTCAATTTCTCCTTTGATGTTTATATCCTCGAGCGTATAAGACGTTCCGTCGGTTGTCCCGAGCGTGTAAACAGGTGATGTCTTATCGCCTGCTTTTATTGTCATTGTTGCAGTGCCGGCAGCATGGCTGTATACCGTGATGCTCCTTATCGTAAAATCCTTGAATGCGGTTGTCTTGAGT
Organism: Bacteroidaceae bacterium; assembly: GCA_017462065.1. GTDB lineage: Bacteria > Bacteroidota > Bacteroidia > Bacteroidales > Bacteroidaceae > HGM04593. The sequence continues at coordinate 8,298 of JAFTRV010000001.1, read as the reverse complement.
GAATAGTTTGGACATACTTCGGTCTTGCTGCCAATCTGCAACGCATTCTGAGATGTACTGTATTGGACCTTTTTGTCTACCTTGGGCGCTGTCCACTCGAAGCTGCCCAAGCTTACAGTGCCGCCGTTGGCATTGATGTCACCATTCTCAAAGTTGTAAGTGTAAACTCTTGCATCTGCAGCGAATAAAACCACAATAAAGCAAGCGAATGAAAGTAAAAATCTTTTCATCTTATTATGTTTTTTGGTTATTATTACTTTAACGAAATACTACATGGCCTCGGATATTCCTTTTGCTGCGTTCTTTATCTTCTCTATAAAGCGATTAACGTTCTTGTCAGCGCCTATGACCTCGCCGCATTTCGTTCCGTCAGGGTTTAGTATCATGTATGTAGGGAATATGCCCACATTGTATTTTTCTGCAATCTCAACACCTTCGCCTTCATCCATGTTTATGTGCAAGGCTATAAAATTCTCATTGATGTAGTCGCTGCATCTCTTCTTTGACAGGACATTCTTTCTCATCATTCGGCATGGGCCGCATGTGGTAGTTGAACAGTCGATGAATAACTGCTTGTTTTCCTCTTTGGCCTTAGCGAGAGCTTCGTCGAACGAAATGTTGATATAGTTTACGATGCCTTTCTCGTCGCTCTGTATTATTGTCGTCTCCGCTTTCTTTACGTTCGGCTTCTCTGTAGTCTGCACTTGTTTCTCTCCGTTGCATGACAGCAACGCTACCAATGCTAAAGAAAATATGTAATCTCTGCTTTTCATCTTACTGTTTTAATGCTTTCTTAATAATTCTGTTCAATTCTTCTCCCGGTTTCGGGGCGAATACCGAAATAATGTTGCCTTCTTTGTCTATTACGATATATCTCGGTACGCCGCTTACGTTATATCTCTTTTCAAAGGATTCTCCGCCTGTGCGGTCCGGCATCAGGTTGAGCATTCCCTCCATCTTGTGTTTCTTTATTGCAGCGAGCCATCTATCCCTTATCTCCTCGCTGTCGGTCGATACTGTTATGAATTCAACTTCGCCGTTCCCTTTGTACTGCTCCCTGAACTCAATATAATGAGGCATGTTCTTCAGGCAGCTTCCGCACCAAGTTGCCCAAACATCCATTACAAGCACCTTGCCTTTGAAGCCGCCTATGGTGTATCTGTTGCCTTCGGCATCCTTGAATGCGACATCGGGTGCGGGAGCGCCGGGCATTATCGGCATGTATATGTCATAAAGCTGCATAACCTCTCTTTTAAGCTTGCTGTCCGCAACGTTCTGCTCTATGATGTCACGTACCTCCAGGAACTCTTTGTTGCAGCCGTTGTTGTTCAGCGGGTGAATGAGCTTCTTCAGGAACGCTTCGTGGAGAACGGTGTTCTTGCACGAGAAAACCGCCTTCAACTTGTTGTAGTCATTGCTGTTCAGCCCTCTTATTGGGAAAAATACCGTTACTGTCAGTCCGTCTCTCGCTTCGTCAAAGCTGCTGCCGCTCTTCATCGCCTGCAACGTGAAGTAGTGGTCGGCGAAACGCTCTGCCTTGTGGCTCTCCATGAACTTCATTGCAACGCTGTCATCGAGCGAAATCCTCTCGGCGTGCTTAGGCAGCCTGGCTATGTCCTCGTTCTTGCCCCTGCACTTGAACATGTACTCTCCGCAGTTCCATATGTAGTGGCAGTCGTTAAGCGTTTGCAGCTCTTTCTCTCTCTTGCCGATTCTCTTTTTGATGCTGTTGTACGTTTCGACAATCTCGTCCGCATTCGCGAACTCCCTCTCCCACATCGTGTCAATGGGCATGGGCTCATTGCATGATAATGTAATGAGCGACATGAGGTAAACTGTCAATATGTTCTTTATTATAAGCATCGGCTTCGGTTACTCCGTTTCTGTCTCTTTTCCCTTTGCTATGCCTACAAGGTTGATGCCGTAGGTCTCGAGCATGTGCTTTACTATAATGTCGTACTTCTCCCTTATAATGGGGTACTTGCTTGTTGAGTAATGCTCGTCAAACTCCTCAGGCGTCAGCCACATTATGTTCTTTATATATGTGGTAAAGAGGTTGTAGTGCTCGTATTTGTTCTTTTCCCAGTAGTAGAAGCTTGTTTCGTTGGCATAAGGAGGCGCCCACAGCTGTTTCTTGACGCCTGTGCCATAGTTGTCGTTTATCATGTCTACAAAGCCGAACTTGTACTTATAGTACTCATGCTCGGGGTCTACATGGTTCATCTTCAAGCTGTCCTTTGTGTGAAAATCAAACCCTTCCCAGAATTCATCGGGAGAGTCCATTTCCTCTTTATCTATCGAGTTGAGTATAACGTTAAGCATAAAGATGCAACGCATCTGCTTGAGCGTGTATTCGTTATCTCCGTTACCGCTCACGACGGTGTCGGGGAAGCTTATAACCCAGTTGTCGAAGTCGCCAAGCTTGATTATTTTGTTAGGGATGGTGTCTGTGCCTACGCTTGTCTCTCCACCTTCACTATCTTCGCTATCTTCGCTTTCTCCAAAGTCACGTTTCTCGGTACGGAGGTTGTGTATCATGTATATCTTGACCGGGAATGTCGATTTTGCGAACTCCGGCGTTATGTTCGGGAAGATGTAGTCGCTGAAGAAGCTGACATAGTAGGGCAGTTGCTCCATTGGCAGGTTCCATGCAATGGAATCACGGTCAATGCTGTCTCCTGCTACGTATATGTCTCCTGTTCCGAAGGATACCCACTCTCTGTTAAGGTCCTCTTCACGTACATCCTTGTATAGCAAGTATACGCCGTACTCTTTCTTTATATCGTTTATGATGGCATCATATTCAGTGTCGCCCTGAGGAAACTTGCCTCGTAACGGAGAGTAGTTCCCGGATGGCGTTATGTCATCATCGTTGTCACGGCAAGAGGCAATGAGTGTCAATGCGGCCATGACTATGAGCGTGGTCTTAATAAAATGTCTCATATTGAGTGGTTTTATTGTTTTGTTATAGTTTGGTATGTACGTTCTCCCGGCAGTTCGTTCTGCTCGAGCTTAGGGTTCTCTTCGAGAGCTTCGTCCGGAATAGGTATTGTGTACATGAGGTCCCCTTCGGCCAGGGTGTATTCAAGGCTCTCGGTCTTGCTCTTATGCCAAATATGTTTTATCTCGGGCATGCCCCAACGGCGCAGGTCGAACCAGCGGTGGCCTTCGAAGCAAAGCTCACGCCTTCTCTCCTCCTTTATGAACTCTATGAGCTCGTCGGCATCGGTTATGCTTACTTCATAATCGAATTCCACGTCACAGCGTCTTTCACGCAGCTTTGTCAGGACATCGGCTGCTTTGGCAATGCCGTCGCCGCCAAGACGGGCTTCCGCTTCGGCATAATTCAGGTATGCCTCCGATAGTCTGAGCGAACGTCCGAAAACTCCCTCACCATGTTTAGGAAGGTAGTATGTCGTGCCGATAACGACTTTGCCGAAAGGCATCATTCTCAATGAATCCTGCGGGGTCTTTACGATATATCTCTCCTTGCGAAGGTCAAAGTCGTCGAACAAGTCCTTAAGTTCCTTTGACGCCTGGAAATAAGCATGCAGCGTGTCGCCCTTGCTGTTTTCGGAATTGATGCCTTCGTATGTCCATTTGAACATGTCCTCGACATTGCCGTATGACCATATAGTCTCCGATGATTTTGTCGTAGGATATACCAAGTAGTTGCGTATCTCCTTGCCGTTGTCGTCATAGCCTTCTGTAGATACGTTGTTCAGGTCTACGAGCTTTAAGCCCGGGTGCTTCATTACAGAATCGGCGTATGCCGAAGCTTTCTTCCAGTTCTCCATATATAAATATGTGCGTGAAAGCATAAGCTGCACCATCGGCAGGTTCGTACGGTAGCTGTTGGCCTTCCATCTTTGGCTCTCAGGCAGTTGGAGGTATGTATCCTCTGCCGCATGAAGGTCCGAAAGGATTTGTGCGTACACCTCGGCGACTGTTTTTCTTTTGAGATAGTCATCGCTCGCCTCTATGCCGCTCTGCAGCTTCAAAGGAACGCCTAACGCCGTTGAATCGCTGTTATACGGGGCGCCGAAAATGTTTACGAGGTTAAAGTAGTAGAAACCCCTCAATGCGTATGCCTGAGCCTTTACTATATTTATATTATCTTGCGTGTCGGTTATTTCGGGCAGGTAGTCGAGTACGGCATTGGCTCCGAGTATAAGCTCGTAATACCTCTCGTATATGTTTATATGCCCGGAATTGGCCTTCTCCATCATCTCGAACATCTTCGGCTGCCATGCGAAGCTGGCAAGGAACTTGTCCTCTTCAAAGTTCTTTGCCGGGTCCTGGTAAGGTGTAGCCTCGATGTCGTCATCCAACAGGCCGAGGAATATGTTGAAACCGGTCTTGTCGTTACGCAAGTATGCTTCGCCAAGCAACAGCTCGTTGAGCGATACCGCATCCTTAGGCACGAACTCGCTCTTTGAGTTCGGCTCCAAGAAGTCTGAGCATGCAGCCATTGAGACTGCTGCGGTCATTAACAAAAATATCTTATTTATATATTTCATAGTCATAGGTTTTTAAAGTCCGACACTCAAACCGATAGAATAGACTCTTGGCTGGATACTGTATCCTAATTCAGGATCATATCCTTTCCACTTCTTGCTTGCTATTACAAAGAGGTTGTTCACGTTTGCGCTCAGCTGTATGTGCGAGAGCCTGATTGCCTGGCACCACTTTCTGGGGAAACTGTATGAAAGCGAGATTTGCGTACAGCGCAGGAACGATGCGTCGGCTACTCGTACATCCGACTGCGCCCACATTGAGTAAATGTTGTCATACAGGCCGTTAGGCAAGTTCAGGTTGTATAAGTCCCTTATGGACGTATACAATGCCGGAATATTGGTCTTCTTCTCGTCGCCCGGCGCTTTCCAGCGGTCATTAAGCTCTTTCGAGAGGTTGCTGAAAATGTCGGGCATCTTGCCGCTCGTGAATGTTGAATAGGGGTTAGGCAGTCGCTTGCTCGCGCCGAGAATGACAGCGAAGTCCATGCCTAAGTTGAACCCTTTCCAGCGTATGCGGGTATTGAAGCCTCCGGTAAAGTCCGGCTCCGACTGTCCCGAAAAGGTGAGGAACGTTGTCGGGTCTACGCTTCCGTCTCCGTCTACGTCGTCATATGTGGCGTGCAGGAACGTCGGGTAGCCGTTCAGAGGGTCAAGCCCTACGAACTGATACGACCAGAACGCCGACAGCGGGTAGCCCTTCTTCAGAGGACGGCTGCTGTTGCCGTTAAGGAAGTCGGTGTGCGTAAGTTCGTCGGCTTTCGCTGTGCGGTCCTCGCCCTCGGACTTGTTCCAGTTCTTGCTGACATTGAGTCCAAGAGTCCAAGCGAAGTTCTTGTTTCTTATCGGCGTGTAGTTGGCGCTGAACTCGACACCTTCGTTTGTGATAAGTCCGCCGTTAAGAGGCATTGTGCTCATACCGTACTCCTGGGCGATGTCCTCTCTTATAATCGCATTACTGCGGCGGAAGTAGTATTCCAAGTTCATGGTGATGCCGAACAGGGCAATGTCCGCACCGAGGTTAAGGCTCTTTGTGCGTTCCCATTTGAGCTGCTTGTTGGGCAGGCTCGAGATGCTCAGGTAATATTCGCCATATGTGGGGTGGAGCCCTTCGTAGCGGACAATCATGTCGGGGCTTATCGAGTTTACGACGTTGCCCTGAATACCGTATGTGGCGCGCAGGTTGAACTGCTCGAGCCAGGGAACGTATTTCATCATGAAAGGCTCCTGCGCCACTTTCCATGAAAGACCGGCCGACCATGTGGGGTCGAACTGCTTGTTCACGTCCTGTCCGAAACGGTTGGAAGCGTCGGAACGCACGTTGAGGTTCAGGACATATCTGTTCATGAATGAGTATGCAACGATGCCGAAGAACGACATGTAGTTCGTTACGGTCGAGGTCTTGCTCCAGCCTCCGTCGTAAAGTTCTCTCAATGCGCCCCAGCCGATGCTTACGTCACTGCCAATTGGCTTGAAGTTCTCGGGCAGAGTAGGCGAAACGAGAATCTCGCCACGCTCGGGAACGTATCCCCAAAGGGTGTTTCCGGTGCTTTCGACGGTGCTTGAACGCACCTCCATGCCAATCATCGTGTTCAGTCTGTGGTTCTCGTTGAACTCCTTGGAGAACTGCAAGCGGTGCGAAGTGCTGTATGAAACGCCCTGCGAGTTGCCCTGTCGTAGCAATCCTCCGTAAGGCATTAAGGCTGCGTTGTATCTGTCAGAGCCGGTCTCCTCCGTGCCATAGGCATAGCCTCTGTACAGACGCTCCACGGCAGACGTCCTCTCGCCCTGGAAGCTCTCGCTGTCATTGGAGTTCATGGAGAAGTTGGCTGTTCCCTGATAGGTAAGCCAGCTCAAAATCTTGTACGACACGTTTGCCGACGCATTGAACATAGAGCCAACGTTGGTTGAATAGGAGTTCTCCAGCTCGTTGAACACGTTGTACGAATATGTGTTCTTGGCTCCGAGCTTAGTGTTGTATTGGTATGTGTAGTAATTCGAGTAGTACACCGGCGTGCCGTCCTTCTCATAAGCGGGGATGGACCTGTTGGTGTTCATTGCGTATGTATACGGGTTCACTCCTGCGTAGCCGTATGAGTTCCTGACGCTACCGTTCAGCTGTACGTTTACGCTCAGCCTGTCGTTGATGTTGCTGTTGATGCTAAGGCGCGTGGTCAATTGGTCGTTCTCGTTTCCAATCTCCATGCCCTTGTTGCTCTGGTAGCCTACAGAAGCGTTGTACGTATATTTGTCTGTTCCTCCCGAAACGCTCAGGTTGTGGTTCTGGCTTACGGAGTTGCGTGTGAGAAGGTCGAACCAGTCGGTGTTCTCCAGCTCAAGGCGCTGCATGTATTCAGCGAACTCCTCTTCTGTAATCATTCTCTTGTTGAACATTGACATGAGTCCTTCGTACGTGTATACCTGCGGAAGCGGCTCTGTCATGTATCTTACGCCTGCCTCGTACGCCTCTTTGCTGAACTGTATTCGTTCGTAAGAGTTCATGAAGTCGTATATTCCGTACGACGGACGCTCTCTGACAGATACGTTCGTGTTGTAGCTTACGCTTATGCGTCCCGGAGTTCCCTTCTTCGTAGTTATAACGATAACGCCGTTAGATGCCTTTGAGCCGTAAATGGCGGTGGCGGAGGCGTCCTTGAGTACAGTGATGTTGTCAATGTCCTGAGGGTTAAGCCACGACACCTGATTGCCGATAAGCTCTCTCATGTCCGACGTTATGGCGGAACTCATGTCTATTGACAGGGCGTCTTCCTGAATGACGCCGTCCACGACCCACAGTGGGCTGCTGTTGCCGAGAATGGTCGATGTGCCTCGAATGGTAATCTTTGGCGAAGCGCCGACACGCGCCGAAGAGTTCACGACGGTCATGCCGGCAACCTTACCCTGCAGCATCTGGTCTACGCTCTGGTAGGCGGGCATCATGATGTCTTCCGCCTTTACGGTCGTGAATGCGCCGACCATGTCCTTGCGGGGCAGTCGTGCGTAACCGTCCTCGACAATCGTTACCTCGGCGAGCATTGCGTCGTCGGGAAGAAGCTCAATCTTGAAGTGGCTGTCAATGGTGGTCATTGACAACTTTATGCTCTTGCTCTTTGAACCCACATAGCTGGCTACAATCACATTCTCGCCCTCTTTGAGGTCTACGCCGATTTTAAAGTCTCCGTCGAGGCCCGTGCTTGTTCCCCTGACCATTTTCTTGCCTTTCATGACAACAACGCTTGCTCCGGGGAGAGGCTCTCCTGTCTCATCGACAACGACTCCCACGACAACATTGCTGCTCTGAGCAAACAGTCCCGTTGCGCACGAAATGAAAAGAATGAAGCTTAAAATCCTGAATATTACGGGTTTTGCTTTCATGATTATGATGCTTTTTCGTTGTTTCAACTATTAATTTTGCTAAATTAATGTTTTTTTTCGTTTCGTGCGTAATAAATAACAAGAAAATCGACATTTTTTCTGTGTTAATTTTTTACCGAAAGTTGAAATGACGGTGCAAAAGAGTCAGCGAATGGCTCTTTTTTGTGTCATAAAGTGATAATTCTATGGTTGTCTTATTTCGGTTTTGCACCAATCAAGCCTGAATTGTAACGATTGTAAGCCGAATGTGAATTGTGTAAATAATAATTAACGTGAGTTCGATATAATTTTAGAACAGAGATAGTTGCCCGTCATTGATGAATTCCACGTCAATGGCGGGTTTCTTTTCAAAGAAACAATATGCAGCAATGGCACTCAACGCATTTGCGATAAAATTGTTGAACGAACG
>JAFTRV010000024.1 GCA_017462065.1 Bacteroidaceae bacterium | reverse complement strand
TTTGCCGAGTAGCGAGGAGGAAAAGCCACAAAGGGTTAATTTACTTGGCGTAAATGAGGATTTTGAAGGCAAACGTAACACAGGAAATTTGTGCAAACGAGTTAAACACAAAGTTTACTTTGTTGTTTTACAACGAGCGTCACCAAATTTAGGATACCAAATTTACTTTTTAGTCACCCCCTTTTAGGCGGCTACTTAAGTTAGAAATAGTAACGGAAACCTATTTTGGGAGATGTCAAAAGATTGAACCATACGTTATTGTTGTACTTGCCGGCATAAGTATAGTCAAGATTTACCAAGCCTAACGAAATGGCCATGTTATCAACGGGCTTGAATTCCAATGAGGCAAGGTCGAAAGACATCACGAAAACGCCGGTATCGCCTCCATGCTGAAAGCCACCGCCTACTGAGAACTGCGGCGTATAATAGAGTTGCTTACCGACTAAAGGAAGATAGTATGCCACATTAGGCATGACATGAAAAGAGTGTGATGCCGATGTTGAATACTTCACCTCAGCGCCGACCTTGACATTGTCAGTTACAAAGTAACCGAATTCGGGAGCGATAGAAAACGAGATAGAATTGCTCATATGACCGCCGCCGCCCCAAGACGAAATGCCGAACGACAGATTGCCTCCTGCATACATGTCACCTTTAGACTGCGCATTAGCAGTCGATACACACATTGCGATAGCCGCAACAATTAAAAAAGTAAATTTTCTCATAGTAGTGAATTTTAAATCATAGCGTAAAATTATATAAAATTGGATATTGATTACAACAAAGCTGCTGTTAAAAAATAAGAAAATGGGCACATCATGCCATAAATAGCCTAATGAGAGAAGAAGGCGAAAAGGATTTATATTCAAAAAAACAAAAAATATGAATAACTTTGCAGCCGATTTGAAAATCCTTTACAACAGATGATAAGCATATCCAATAACAGAAAAATAATAATATTTGCAACAGCGATTATAGCCGCCATAAGCGTTGCGACACTCTTTTTTTATGACAAAGGCAAGGATACGCAATCCCCTGCAGCCGAAGTTGCATGCGAAGCGGAAAAGGAGACTATTTACAAATACGGGCTTCCCATTGAGGAGTTTGTCGCAGAATATGACACCATAGGCAATAATCAGACCCTCGCAGAGGTTCTGTACAATTTCGGTTTCAGTTCAAGGCAGATATATGAGCTGACACAATGCCCCGACAGCATATTCAACGAACGCAAGATACGCCCGGGACAGGTATGCGCAATATTAAAAGAGAAGGACAGCACATCGACAGCACGCTACTTCGTTTTTGAAGAGAGTGCGAAGAGATACGTCACCTTCGACCTTGCACAAGGCTACAAGGCAACATGCGGTACAAACCCGTCGGAGTGGCGTGAGAGAGAGATTGCAGGCATAGTACGCTCTTCGCTCTGGCATGCAATGGAAGAGAACGGTGCTTCGCCTCAGGTTGCAGTGCTGCTGTCGCATATATTCGGGTGGTCAATCGATTTCTTCGGCATACAGAAAGGCGACGAGTTCAGAGTCATATACGCCCAGGAGTTCGTCGAGGAGAAGCCACAGAACGATTATCGCATCATCGCCGCATCGTTCCGTGCTTCGGACAGCACCGTCTATGCGATACCGTTCACTCAGGACGGCGAGGAGCTTTTCTACAATACCGACGGCAACAGCCTAGAAGGAGCGTTTCTCAAGGCTCCGCTTGACTTTTACCGCATAACATCCAAGTTCTCGAACAGCAGGATGCACCCTGTACTAAAACGCCGCAGAGCGCATCATGGAGTCGATTATGCGGCGCCTGTCGGAACGCCTGTATACGCTATCGGCAACGGAAAGGTCATCGCGAAAGGCTACCAGCCCAAAGGGGGCGGCAACTATGTAAAGATACGTCATAACGGCACATACACAACGACCTACATGCACCTGTCAAAGTTCGCTAAGGGACTGAAAGTAGGCGATGCCGTAAAGCAAAAGCAAGTTATTGGATATGTAGGCTCTACAGGCCTTTCCACAGGCCCTCACCTCGATTTCAGAGTATACGAGAACGGTAAGGCGGTAAACCCGCTGACCATAAAGTCGCAACCCAAGAAGCCCGTAAGCGAGGCGAACAGAGAAGAGTTCAGGCACACATGCGATTCCCTTGTAACAAGACTGAGGCTCATTCCTCAGATACAAAAAAATGTGAGCAATTGAACTTGCTCACATTTTTTATGTTTTAGAAAAAATTCTCACCATTTCAGGAACCTGTGATTACGTACCTCCTTGCCGTCATTAATTATCAAGAGGTATGCACCTTTAGGCGAGCCTGCGAGAGAGATGACCGCCTCACCGTTTGAAGCCGTACGCTTGCCGAGCGAAACGCCGCCGAGGTTTATTACCTCAACGACAGCACCGTCATTCAAATTATCGCATCTGACGCTCTGCGTAGCCTCATCGTACGACACGCCGCACGCCTTCACACCATTCTCCTTAAGGCCTGTAAAATCCGATATCCTGGTGCTGACACGCAATTTGTGGCTTACATTACTTAAAGGACAGAAATACTGATATTCAGTACCCGGGCCGCAGCTGCCGTTGCCGAGGCCTCTCTGCATATAGTCGAATGTAGCGAACACCTCTTCGCTCTTCACGAGGTCCCAGGGGTGCAGCTCAGGAGTAAGATACTGTCGCTGGTCGTAGTGAGACAATGAGAATGACACTTCTCCCTCCGTCTCAACGACAATAGTATTGCCGTTTTCGGGGTTCATGAGAGAGAGCTCACGCAACGCAATGCGGTTGCCGTGTGACTGCGGATGCGGGTACATCTCGAACATGTCGTCTACTGTCGTTGTGTAACGGCCCAGGAACGAGCCTGTCTGACGGTCGATATAATTTTCCCACGGTCCTTTCGCATAGTATTCTACATTCTCGTAGCCGGCAGGGAAGAGCATGTCGATACCGATACGACGCAGAGCATTCGTTTTCGGGGAGTATTTAATCTCCATATCTACCGTTCCGTTTGAATATACCGAGTAGATTACGACGTAAGGACACTGGTTGTGCTGCGCATCAACAATAACTGTACATGACTTGCCGTCTTCAGAAAGGGCATAGCTAACCTCTGAAGAGGTTATGGAAGCCTTTGTGTCACCGAAGACATGCTCGCCGTAAGGGCTCTCGTTCTCTATCCAACGGATATTGCTATAGATTGGATAGTTACCCGGCTCGACAACCTTAATGCCGTTGGCAACCCATTCCGTGATGAAGCCTTCGGCATTGACCTTGAATGAGATGTTCTTGTTTGTCACGGCCACACCCTCAGAAGAATCGACAGTCAGAGCCTCATCACCATACGCCACGTCGCCAAGCGATGCCCGCTGCTGCAGCACGAACTGCTCTGTCGCCATAGGATAGCCCGCCTCGCACCATGCTTCCGCCTTGTTCTTCAACAGCTCAACGTTCAGGGCATACTCATTCTCGCTTGCCATTGACGTTGATATGCTCAACGAAATTTGCGCTGTCGCGCCCGGAGCGACCGAAGGCATTGCCACGCTTTTCTCCTCAACAACGTCGCCGTTGCAAAGAACAGAATAGCGAAGCGTGAAATTGTCGAGGTCGATGAAGTTATACTTGTTCTTCACAGAAAGAGTTCCGTTATTATATGTAAATGCGACATACTGGTAGACTTTCTTAACCTCGGTAAGCTTTGAAGTCCACGCACGGTCGGCCGTGATTATGCCATTGTTGCAGAAGTTGCCCTGATGAGGACCCGGATAGTCATATCCTGAATGGTACTTTGGGAAACCATTCTTTATAGTATCGCCGCTGAGGATGTCGGCAGGGTCATATATCGACTGGTCTACCCAATCCCAGATGCAGCCTCCAATGCCATATTTGCTATTCTCAATTATATCCCAATAGTCCTGCAAGTTTCCTACGGCATTGCCCATCGCATGAGCATACTCGCAGAGGAAGAAGGGCTCTCCGCCGATACTGTTGCTGCAATGAGATTGAGTATACGCAAGGTTCGGATACATCTTGGAGTCCATATCGGTATTGGCGTTAGAATTCTCGTTTGAATAGCCCTCATAATGAACAGGACGAGAGTCAAGCTCCTTAACATTGAGATATGATGCATCGAAATTAACGCCTATGCCCGACTCGTTGCCCATTGACCAGAACACCACTGACGGGTGGTTGCGGTCACGATATACCATTCTCGTTATTCGGTCTACATACTGCGCCTGCCATGTCGGGTCGTTCGATATGCAGTCTCTCTTTTTGTCGGTCCAGCTCTTATGGCACTCCACGTCGGCCTCATCCATTACATAAAGGCCATAGTAGTCGAACATAGCATACATCTTCGCCTGACGGGGATAGTGGCTCGTACGCACAATGTTCATGTTGCTCTGCTTCATCATCTCAATATCCTTGAGCATGGTAGGAACATCTATTGAACGGCCGTACAACGGATGAGTATCCTGCGTATTGACACCCTTGAAGAAGACACGCCGGCCGTTAATAAGCACTACGCCGTCCTTTATCTCGACGTGACGGAAGCCGTACTTTGTCGAGAACACCATATCCTCGTTGCCGTCAGCGTCTTTCTGACGCACTATGACCGTGTAAAGATTGGGAGTCTCGGCAGTCCATGCCGACAGGGAAGAGAGGCCGTCGAAAAGAATATCGCAGCTTTCGGTCGTTCTGCCCTCGGCGAGTTCCACGCTTGCGCTCTTGGCAGCTACGAGCTTGCCGTCAGGAGCTATCAGCTCGGCCTCGATAACCTTGCTTGCAGCCACTCCTGTACGGTTGTCAATGTCGAGAGCCAAGTTCATGCTGCCGCCGTCATACGAGGAGTTAAGCGTGCTTGTTATATAATGGTCGCGCACGAAGGTCCTTGGAGTAGCATAGAGATAGACGTCACGGTGCAGGCCGCTCATATGGAACATGTCCTGACCTTCGAGGTACGAAGCGTCGCTCCAGCGGAACACCTGAACAGAGACATTGTTCTCGCCTGTACGCACGTGCTTGCTTATTTCAAACTCATGGTCGTTGTTGCCGCCCTGCGTGTAGCCTACGTAAGCACCGTTCACCCACACATACGCAGCGCTGTAAAGACCGTCGAAATGCAGGAACACATTCTTTTCGTCCCAGCCCGCAGGCAAAGCGAACGTACGGCGGTACGAACCGACAGGGTTGTCGCCGACGCCCTCGACCTTGTTCACCACATAAGGCGGGTTATTGAGGAAAGCGTATTCCACATTCACGTATAGGGGCAGGTCGTAGCCTTTCATCTCCCAGCACGAAGGGACGTCAATGTCATCCCACCCTGAGACGTCGGCCTCATCGCCCCAGAAGAGGTCTTTGCCCGGGCGTCCTGACGGGTCCTTCACGAAGTTGAACTTCCATGTTCCGTTAAGGCTTAGATAGTCGGCCTTTTCGGGCGTTATCCAGGGACGGTCATAATTGACGTCGCTCTTCATCGCCTCGGTCGAGGCATAGGGAATGAATGTCGCATGCGCAGCCTCCTTGTTCTCCTCGAATATCTGCTGGTTTTCCCAATAGTCGCCCAACGGGGCTGCCACCTCGACGAAATAGAACTTTGTAGCGTCGCTGCCTTTCTCCGTAGCAGCCTTGAACACACCGCCGGAGGTCGCTGTAAGGTAATAGTTCACGTTCTTATATGTCGCATAGATGTAGAACGAGCCGTCACCTGCATCCTCGAGAAATATGTTCTGATTATAGTTTTCTGTATCTTTGGCATACAGTAACGGCACTTTTGTAGTGTTCAGGCCCATATCCAAAGAGAGGTCGCAGCTATGAACGGTCAGCACATAGCCGTTCTTGCCATTGGTTACCTGCCACTTTTGCCCTGCGTTATCCTCTTCGACAGGCTTTGAGTAGACTTTGTCCTCAACGCCGTCTACCGCAGTCAAAGCCTCTTTCGTCACCATGTTCAGGATATTGTATGACTTTCCTATCGTCGGATAGAGAGGCTCTTTCTTGCCGGTATCGTGAAAGCGGAAAAGAATGTCATTGCCGGAATGGCTCGATGACATTATAGGATATTCGTTCGATGCAGCAGCCAGGAACTCGTACGATTTAGAGGAGTTGGCAAGCTTGAACACACCCTCCTCGACCTCGGTAAACCTGAAACGCTGGTTAGGGTTTGTCGTGTCAAAATCCCACTGGACCGGACGTCCTACTGTCGGCGCCATGTCAAAAGCCTTGCCCGACTTTGGATTGACCAAAGCGTAGATATTCTTAATGCCGGTCTCTTTGACAACCCACTCCTGGCCTGTACTCGATTCGTCAAGAACAGCAAAGATTATCCTTGCGTCATTATTGTTGTTATCGCCATTGGAGATATACAAACCGTTAGAGACACTCTGAATTCGATAAATCGTCTCCGTAGACAATGATTGCGCCATTGTTGCCGCCGACAGCACAAACATTGATACGACAGCCATTATAATGGCCGAGAGTCTTGTTTTCATAGTTTTCATATTGCAGTTATAGTTTTTGTTTTTTGTTTTCTATTTTTTGCCCGCTCTTTTAGGATTGGCAGGGAACCACCCCTTTTCTACTCGCTTGCGTTGCTGAAAGACCTCTCCGATGCTCCAGAACGAAGAGAAAGCCACCACTCCCGAAACTATTGACAGGATATCGTTAGCGACAAGCAGCGACAGCACTGCGAACAGGATGCCCGACAGCAAGAAAAGCCACCAGCATCTTACTCCCAAATGATATTCGGCCTTTATCACTAACGGATGAAAGAGACCGATTACAAGAAACGTCGCAGCGCCTATGATTATGCCTGTAAAATTCTGTTCCATAGATTAATGAATGGGCATGGCCCGTTTAGCTTTACAAAAGTATGTAAATTAATATTTAAAACTAACTTTAATAATATTTTTATAAGCGCAGTTGTTCTGCTTTTAACAAAAATTGTGCAAAAATAGGAAAGGAGTGAAATAATTTGCGGTTTTAACAATCATAATCTATTTTTGCATACGACGAATTTTAAAAAAACCATATAACCATGAATTTTATCAGAAAGGCCTTTGCGGCAATAGCGATTTCACTTCTTGCATTGCCGGCCGCAATGAAGGCGCAGTACACCCCGACGCCCGAGAACCTGCAGGCACGTCAGGAGTTCGCCGACAGCAAGTTCGGCATTTTCATCCATTGGGGAATATACAGCATGTTCGCTCAGGGCGAATGGTACCTGCAGAACTTCCCTATCGACAAGAACGAGTATGCCAAGGCGGCCGACGCATTCTACCCGCACCGCTTCGACGCTAAGGCTTGGGTAGCAGCGATTAAGGACGCCGGAGCGAAATACATCTGCTTTACCAGCCGCCACCACGACAGCTTCTCGATGTGGGATACCGAGCAGAGCAGCTACAACATCGTCGATGCGACGCCCTTCGGCAGAGATGTAATCAAAGAGCTTGCCGACGAGTGCCACAAGCAGGGCATAAAGCTGCACCTTTACTACTCGCACATCGACTGGGCGCGTGACGAGTACCCTGTCGGACGTACAGGCCAAAAGGTTATAGGCCGTGACAACGAGAAAGCCGACTGGCCGGCATACTATGACTTCATGAACAAACAGCTGACAGAGCTTCTCACCAACTACGGCAAGATTGGCGCGATATGGTTCGACGGCAAATGGGACCGTGACCAGGATACGATACCTTTCAATTGGCAGCTCGACGAGCAGTATGCCATGATACACCGCCTGCAGCCGGCATGCCTCATCGGCAACAACCACCACGAAGTGCCGTTCCCGGGCGAGGACATACAGATATTCGAGCGTGACCTCCCCGGCGAGAACAAGGCCGGACTCAGCGGACAGGACATAAGCCGCCTGCCGTTGGAGACATGCCAGACAATGAACGGCATGTGGGGCTACAAGCTCGTAGACCAGAACTACAAAAGCACCGAGACACTGCTCCGACTGCTTATAAGCACAGCCGGCAAAGGCGCCAACCTGTTGCTCAACGTAGGCCCTCAGCCCAACGGAGAGCTGCCTGCCGCAGCGTTGCAACGCATGAAAGAGATGGGAGAGTGGCTGCGTGCCAACGGCGAGACGGTATATGCCACCACAGCCGGCGACATTCCCGCTCAGGAGTGGGGAGTGACGACCCGCAAAGGCAACCGACTGTTCGTGCATATATTCGACTGCAAGGAGAAAGAGCTCATGCTCCCGCTTGACTGCAAGGTGAAAAAAGCGTTCACGTATGCCGACAAGCAGCCCGTCAAGTTCAAGAAGACAAAAGAGGGCATAAAGCTCCTTTTCAACGAAGTCCCCGAGGGCATTGACTACATTGTAGAGCTTGTAACAAAATAGACCGATGGCAATATTGGAAATTTGTGCAGGGAGCGTAGAGAGCGCCATTGCGGCGCGCAACGGCGGAGCAAAACGCATAGAACTATGCGCCGCATTGGAAATTGGCGGCACAACACCTTCGGAAGGACTTATCGCCGAGGCCCGCAAGGTCGAGGGGCTGACACTGAATGTCATCATTCGCCCCCGAGGAGGAGATTTCCTTTACAACGAGCATGAGATAGCGTGCATGGAGCATGACATACGCACATGCCGACGGTTAGACGCCGACGGCGTTGTCATTGGCGCCCTGACCGCCGATGGCGACATTGACACCGCCACATGCGAAAGGCTTATAAAAGCCGCAGAGGGCATGAGCGTGACATTCCATAGAGCGTTCGACATGTGCCGTGACCCTCGCAAAGCCCTTGAAGATATTATCGCTTTAGGATGCCACAGAATACTCACGTCGGGGCAGGCAGCGACAGCCGAGGAGGGCGTTCAACAGCTCAAGGAGCTCATTAAGCAGGCCGACGGACGCATCATCATTATGCCGGGCTGCGGAGTGAACAGCGGCAACGCCGCAAGAATCATCGCCGAGACAGGAGCGACAGAGATTCATGCTTCGGCACGCAAGAGCATCGGCAGCGGCATGAAGTTCCGCCACAGCGGAGTGAGCATGGGCAACCCCGACAGCGACGAATACGCCCGCAAGGAGACCTGCGAAGAAGAGGTGAGGAAAATTGTTGAGGCGATACGATAAAAAACTACAGAAGAAGAGGCCGGGTCAAAAGTAATTTTGGTTCGGTCTCTTTTTTTTCGGTGATTTTCCCGTTATTACCTTCAAATTCGGGAAAACATCATTTTTGTACGCATAAATCCCTTATGCCGCCCGGCAAGATTCCCAATATGCTCCA
>JAFTRV010000023.1 GCA_017462065.1 Bacteroidaceae bacterium | reverse complement strand
TGGAGCATATTGGGAATCTTGCCGGGCGGCATAAGGGATTTATGCGTACAAAAATGATGTTTTCCCGAATTTGAAGGTAATAACGGGAAAATCACCGAAAAAAAAGAGACCGAACCAAAATTACTTTTGACCCGGCCTCTTTTTGGGAATGCTAAATAAAGTTTCCTCATGTAGAACCTGCGAACCGACGCCCGAGTGAGTGCAAAGAAAACTTGTTTGCTTTGCCGAGCGAGAAGGAGGAAAACATCGTAAACTGTGCGTCTGAGTGCATACGGCCCCAAATGTGATAAGGCGGTCATGTCTACAAAAAAATAATCTCCCGTAACGGTTTAGGTTACAGGAGATTGGTTCTATGAGATCCTTCGCTTTCGCTCAGGATGACATTTGATTTACTTGCTCAATGCACCTGCGATATCAACTGCGATAGCAACAGTAGCACCAACCATTGGGTTGTTACCGATACCGAGGAAGCCCATCATCTCCACGTGTGCGGGAACTGATGAAGAACCTGCGAACTGTGCGTCTGAGTGCATACGGCCCATTGTGTCGGTCATACCGTAAGAAGCGGGGCCTGCAGCCATGTTGTCCGGGTGCAATGTACGGCCTGTACCGCCACCTGAAGCTACTGAGAAGTAGTTCTTGCCGGCGAGGATACGCTCCTTCTTGTATGTGCCTGCAACGGGGTGCTGGAAGCGTGTCGGGTTGGTTGAGTTACCGGTGATAGATACGTCTACGCCTTCCTTCCACATGATAGCTACGCCTTCACGAACATCGTCTGCGCCATAGCAGCGTACCTTAGCGCGAGGACCATCGCTGTAAGCGATTTCACGTACAACCTTCAATTCGCCTGTGAAGTAGTCGAACTCTGTCTGAACGTATGTGAAGCCGTTGATGCGAGAGATAATCTGAGCAGCGTCCTTGCCAAGACCGTTGAGGATACAACGGAGAGGCTCCTTGCGTACCTTGTCGGCCTTAGCCGCAATCTTGATAGCGCCCTCAGCGGCAGCGAATGACTCGTGGCCTGCGAGGAATGCGAAGCACTTTGTCTCCTCACGGAGCAAACGTGCGGCGAGGTTACCGTGGCCGATACCTACCTTGCGGTCGTCAGCTACTGAACCGGGGATGCAGAATGCCTGAAGGCCAAGACCGATAGCCTCGGCAGCGTCAGCTGCGTTTGAGCAACCCTTCTTCAATGCGATAGCGGCGCCTACAACGTAAGCCCACTTTGCGTTCTCGAAACAGATCGGCTGTGTCTCCTCACAAATCTTGTAAGGGTCGATACCGTACTGCTCGCAAATTTCGTTAGCCTCTTCGATAGAAGCGATACCGTTCTCGTTAAGTACAGCGAGGATCTGCTTGATACGACGATCCTGACTTTCAAATTTTACGGGTCTTATCATAGCTTTGTCCTCCTTATTCTTTACGTGGGTCAATATACTTAACGGCACCGGCCTCCTCTGAGAAACGGCCATAAGACTTAGTCAATTTCTTGACAGCCTCGTTAGCGTCTGTGCCTTTCTTAATCTCATCCATGAGCTGTCCGAGGTTGATGAACTCGTAACCGCAAATCTCGTCGTTCTTGTCGAGAGCAAGGCGTGTGATGTAGCCCTCTGCCATCTCCAAGTAACGTGAGCCCTTAGCCAAAGTGCCGTAGAGAGTACCTGTCTGGCTGCGAAGGCCTTTGCCCAAGTCCTCGAGGCCTGCGCCGATAATCAAGCCGCCCTCTGAGAATGCTGACTGGCTGCGGCCATAAACGATCTGCAAGAACAACTCGCGCATTGCAGTGTTGATAGCGTCGCAAACAAGGTCAGTGTTCAATGCCTCAAGAATAGTCTTGCCCGGGAGAATCTCCGATGCCATAGCTGCTGAGTGTGTCATGCCTGAACAGCCGATTGTCTCAACAAGAGCTTCCTGGATAATACCGTTCTTGATGTTCAAGGAAAGCTTACATGCACCCTGCTGAGGAGCGCACCAACCAATACCGTGTGTAAAGCCTGAGATGTCGGCAACCTTCTTAGCCTTAATCCATTTGCCCTCTTCGGGGATTGGAGCAGGACCGTGGTTGGGACCCTTCTTTACTACACACATGTTTTCTACTTCGTGTGAATAAACCATAATCTTTTATATGTTTTAAATGTGAAACATAGACAATTTCGCTTTGCGAAGATAGTTAAAATAATGAGTAGAACAAAGATGGCGGCAAAAAATGTTTGTAAAAAATACTATACTTACTAAAAAAATATAACAGATAATTATATTAACAAGCGACAAGCGTGTTTTTCCCTATTTTCTTCGTATCTTCGCAGTCGGTTTTTTAACATGTACGATACTATGAACAGACTTTTCAGAATATTCCCCTTAGCTGTCATCGCCGTTGCCGCTCTCGTCTCTTGCGGTCCTGCCGTGAACTCTAACGAGGAGTGGGGCTATGAGAGCCACGTATATACAGTGGATAAGTACGCATTGCGTCCCGAATTCGCCGACACGTTCTATCGCATCAGCAACTTCAGCGATTTTACCGACCAACTGAAGGACGGCGACCGCGCGCATGTGCTGCTTTACTTCTATCGTGACTTCTACAGCTCTAAGGGCAGAGAGTGGAAGATAATTAATGTGGTGGAGAAGATTCCGACATTGGAAGTGACGCCTCGCAAGAATATCGACGCCGATACATGCGACATGCCTTTTACCGGCATTACTCCTTATGAACTCAGCAGTCGCTACTTGTGGCCGACATGGCTGTGGAAGAGCAAGCTGAACGTGAATGTCTCTTTCAAATCGGTTGCCGCCGATACCAAGCTCGCTATGGAGGTCCGCAATGTGGTGAACGATACTGTTCACATGAATCTGCTCGGCAAAAGCTACGCTGCGAGCGACAGCGTCCACACCAAGCTGCTCACGTTCGACCTGACGGGCATCGAAGGCCTGCTGACAAGCGAGGAGGCCGCATCGCTGAAAGAGTACGAGAAGCTCAAGTTCATGATGCACTACAAGCACGTCACCAAAAAGGATTCCGTGTTCGACAATGCCGTTCCGGTCTATTATGGCGAGTTCAGCAACCCTATGCATGAGTAAATAAGTTTCCCGAATGGATAAAAGAACGCCTAACATAAATATAAAGAACCGCCGTGCCTCGTTCGACTACATCGTGAGCGAGACATACACGGCAGGCATTGTCCTGACAGGCACCGAGATAAAGTCGATACGCCAGTCAAAGGCGAGCCTTGTCGATACGTACTGCACGTTCATATCCGACGAGCTGTGGGTAAAGAACATGCACGTGGCCGAATACTTCTATGGCTCGTACAATAACCATGCCGCGCGCCGTGACCGCAAGCTACTGCTCGAGCGCAAGGAGCTTCGCAAGCTCAGGCAGGCTGTAAAGAATCCCGGCTTCACAATCGTGCCGATGCGGCTCTTCATTAACGAGAAAGGGCTTGCGAAGCTTGTCATAGCGCTCGCCCGAGGCAAGCACGAATACGACAAGCGCGAGTCGATAAAGGAGCGTGACGACAAGCGTGAGATGGACAGAATAAGAAAAGTATATTGATTATATTGAGGGTTGCCGAGCTTTCGGCCGCCCTCGACGGTTTTAGATAGGGCATGAGTCTGCCCGCAGAAAATGAGACTAAAGGAACTTTTAAAAGAACGGGTGCTCGTGCTCGACGGAGCAATGGGCACTATGGTGCAGCGTTACGGGTTGCAGGAGAGTGATTTCAGAGGCGCGAGGCTTGCCTCGCATCCTGTCATGCTCAAGGGCAACAACGACATTCTGGTGCTTACCCGCCCCGACATCATAAGCGAGATACACACGAAGTACCTTGCCGCCGGAGCCGACATCATTGAGACATCAACATTCAATGCCAACCGTATATCTCAGCGCGACTACTTGTGCGAGGAGCTGTGCGGGGAGATAAACCGCAAGGCTGCGGAGCTTGCCCGCAAGGCCGCCGACAGGTTCTCCACTCCCGAACAGCCGCGTTTCGTGGTAGGCTCAGTGGGCCCGACGTCGCGTACCTGCTCTATGAGCCCCGACGTAGAGGACTCTTCGTGCCGCAACGTCACGTTCGACCAGCTTGCCTCTGCTTATGCCGAGCAGATGACCGCTCTCATTGAGGGCGGCGTGGACGCCCTGCTGTGTGAAACAATCTTCGACACGCTTAACGCTAAGGCCGCTCTGTACGCCGCCGGCGAGGCGGCAAAGGCGGCGGGGCGCGAGGTGCCCGTGATGCTCTCGTTCACCATAGCCGACTCCCAGGGGCGTATACTCTCGGGTCAGACAATAGAGGCTTTTCTCGCCTCTGTGTCGGGCTACGACATATTGTCGGTTGGCCTTAACTGCTCTTTCGGAGCTAAGGAGATGAAGCCGTTCCTTAAACGTCTCTCCGACATAGCTCCATTCTACGTGAGCGTCTATCCCAACGCAGGCCTGCCCAACGAGCTCGGCGAGTATGACCAGACACCCGCCGAAATGGCGGCTATCGTCAAGGAGTACATCGACGAGGGGCTTGTAAACATTGTCGGCGGCTGCTGCGGCACCACTGAAGAGTACATAGCCCTGTTCCCGCCGATGACCGCAAGCGTACGGCCCCGCCGTCCCGTAGCTAAGCCTGCCGAGCTTTGGCTTTCGGGCCTTGAGAGGCTTGCGGTGAACGGCAACATCAACTTCGTGAACGTAGGCGAGCGATGCAATGTGGCGGGCTCACGCAAGTTCCTCAGGCTCATAAACGAAAAGAACTACGGCGAAGCCCTTGAGATAGCGCGCCGCCAGGTCGAGGACGGAGCGCAGGTGCTTGACATAAACATGGACGACGGCCTCCTTGACGTAAAGGCCGAGATGGTGAAGTTCCTGAACATGCTCGCATGCGAGCCCGACATTTCGCGTATCCCCGTCATGGTGGACTCTTCCGACTGGGAGGTCATCCGTGCCGGCCTCAAATGCATTCAAGGGCGCGCCATAGTGAACTCGATATCCTTGAAGGAGGGCGAAGAGCTCTTCGTGCAGCGTGCCGTAGAGGCTAAGCGTCTCGGCGCTGCGGTCGTGGTAATGGCGTTCGACGAAGAGGGGCAGGCTACCACATTCAGCCGCAAGACTGAAATATGCGGCAGGGCCTTCAGGCTTCTTGCCGAAAAGGCGGGCTACGAGCCTTACGAGATAATATTCGACCCTAACATACTTGCCGTGGCGACAGGCATAGAGGAGCATGCCGCCTATGCAGCCGACTATATAAAGACATGCGCATGGATAAAGGAAAACTTGCCGGGCACGCATATCAGCGGCGGCGTGAGCAACCTCTCGTTCTCGTTCCGTGGCAACAACTATGTGCGTGAGGCCCTGCATGCGGTGTTCCTCTACCACGCTATTCAGGCGGGCATGGACATGGGCATTGTAAACCCGCAGTCGCAGGTGCAGTACAACGATATTCCCGCCGACGTGCGTGAGGCTCTGGAGGACGTAGTCCTTAACCGCCGTGCCAATGCTACGGAAAGGCTTATTGCCGTCGCCGACGAGCTGAAAGGGCAGGGTACGGCCGTACAGCATGCGAGCGATGATGCATGGCGTGGCGAATGTGTCGAGAAGCGTCTTGAATGGGCGTTGCTGAAGGGTGTCGGCGACTTTCTTGCCGAAGACCTCGCCGAAGCCGTTACGCTATACGGCTCCGCAGTCAATGTCATCAGCGGCCCGTTGATGGACGGAATGGGCGTCGTAGGCAATCTCTTCGGCGAGGGCAAGCTCTTCCTGCCGCAAGTGGTAAAGACTGCTCGCACGATGAAACAGGCCGTTGCGATACTTCAGCCATTGATAGAGGGCGAGCGTCGTGAGCTCGGCCGCTCGGCAGGCAAGGTGCTTCATGCGACGGTAAAGGGCGATGTCCATGACATCGGAAAGAACATCGCAGGGGTTGTCATGGGCTGCAACGGCTACGATGTAACAGACCTCGGCGTAATGGTGCCGGCAGAGAGAATAGTGGGCGAGGCGAAATGCAATAATGTCGATATCGTTGTGCTAAGCGGTCTTATAACGCCCTCGCTCGACGAAATGATAACCGTTGTCAAGGATATGGAGGCCGCAGGGCTCGATATTCCCGTTATGATAGCCGGAGCTACCACGAGTCCGCTGCATACGGCATTGAAGAGTGCCCCGCACTATTCGGCGCCGGTGATACATGTGAGGGATGTGTCGCAGAATGTCATCGTGGCGGCCGAACTGCTCGGCGGCGATGAGCGTCGTGCGGCATTCATCGACGCTTTGCGAAAGGAACAGGCTGCCTTGCGTCAGCGCTCGCAGGCGGCGGCCGCGCCCGACTTGCGTTCGCTCGAGGAGGCGCGCGGCAACAAGCTCAATCTCTTTTAGCGTCGGGCGAAACGGTTAAAAGTTGTTTATGTAACATAAAGGTAATAAACTTGTCCTACTTTTGCAGTATATTTTTATACAATAATTTGCAGGTGAATTGATTGATATGGCAGAAAAGAAAATTGCAGGCTTGACCTCGGAGCAGGTCGAAGAGAGCCGCCGTCTTCATGGCGAGAACGTTCTTACTCCCCCCGAAAGAGTTTCGTTGTGGAAACAGTTCCTGGAAAAGTTCGAGGACCCTATAATCCGCATATTGCTTATAGCGTGGGCGTTGTCTATGATTATATCCTCGGTTCATTGCTGGGGCCCTGAGCAGGAAGGCTTTGCGGCGTTCCTTGAGCCGCTCGGCATCTTCTTTGCCATAATGCTTGCAAGTACAATAGGTTTCATCTTCGAGGTAAAGGCGGCGCGTGCGTTCGAGGTGCTTAATACCGTGAACGATGAGATAATGGTTACGGTCGTGCGTAACGGCAAGGTGCAGGAGGTGTCTCGCAGGGATATCGTAGTGGGCGATGTCGTCATGCTTGACACAGGCGACGAGGCTCCCGCCGACGGCATGCTGCTCGAAAGTCACTCGCTGCAGATAAACGAATCGACGCTCACAGGCGAGCCTGTAATATCCAAGACAACCGTCGAGGCCGACTTTGACGCCGATGCGACATATCCCTCGAACAGAATACTCCGCAGCACCACTGTCGTGGACGGTCACGGCATTATGGTGGTGGACCTTGTAGGCGACGCCACCGAATACGGCAAAGTCAATCAAGGAGCTTTGATTGACAACGACCTTGACACGCCGTTGCAGCAGCAACTGAAGCGTCTTGCCTCTCTCATAAGCAAGCTCGGCTATGCGGCAGCTGCTATAACATTCGTGCTTCTCACCCTGAAGGTCTTCTGGCAGGCGGAGCCGATGAACGCAATGGGCGTCATTTCGCATCTTCTCAACAGCTTCATGATAGCTGTCACGCTTATCGTGGTGTCAGTCCCCGAAGGCTTGCCGATGTCCGTCACGCTCTCCCTTGCCTTGAGCATGAACAGAATGCTCAAGACGAATAACCTTGTACGCAAGATGCATGCGTGCGAGACAATGGGCGCGGCTACAGTCATCTGTACCGACAAGACAGGAACGCTTACGCAGAACAGGATGCAAGTGCATGAAACGCAGTTCTTTGCGCTTGCGGGCGGTGAGCTCTCCGCCGGCGTTGCGAGCGACATAATAAAAGAGGGCATAGCGGTGAACTCCACCGCCAACCTCGACAAGGAGGGCGACAGCGTAAAGACGATAGGCAATCCCACCGAGGCTGCGTTGCTCTTGTGGCTCGACAGGCAGAACGCCGATTACCGCATCTTGCGTGAGGGCGCTAAGGTGCTGAGCCGGCTTACCTTCTCCACGGAACGCAAATACATGGCGACCGTAGTGGAGTCGCCGTTGCTCGGGAAGAGGGTGCTTTATGTAAAGGGCGCTCCCGAGATTGTTCTTGCCAACTCGAACCGTGTGGCCTCGGCCGGCGGAACGGAGAGCGTAGAGAGCCGCCGCGGCTCAATAGAGGCGAAGCTGCTCGAATACCAGAGCATGGCTATGCGTACTCTCGGCTTTGCCTGCCAAATTCTCGACGATAATGACAATGCCGCTCCCTATGCCGACGGCCGTCTGAGCGGCACCGACCTCACTTTCATTGGCTTTGTGGCTATATCGGACCCTGTGCGTGCCGACGTCCCCGAAGCGGTCCAACGTTGTCTCGAGGCCGGCGTCGATGTTAAAATAGTTACCGGCGACACTCCGGGAACGGCCCGCGAGATTGGCCGTCAGATAGGCATCTGCGACAAGGATACGCCTGCCGATGCGGTAATCACCGGCCCTGAATTCGAGGCTCTCAGCGACAGCGAGGCGGCAAAGCGTGTAATGGGGCTTAAGATAATGTGCCGTGCCCGTCCTATGGACAAGCAGCGTCTTGTAAGGCTTCTGCAGGAGCAGGATGCCGTCGTGGCGGTGACAGGCGACGGAACGAACGACGCCCCGGCCCTCAAAGCGGCTCAGGTGGGCCTTTCAATGGGCGACGGAACATCCGTCGCTAAGGAGGCGAGCGACATAACCATTATCGACAACTCGTTCAGCAGCATAACGCGTGCGGTAATGTGGGGACGCTCTCTCTACCGCAACATACAGCGTTTCCTGCTTTTCCAATTGACTATAAACGTAGCGGCGTGCATAATAGTGATGCTCGGCTCTCTTGTGGGGACGTCGTCGCCGCTCACAATCACCCAGATGCTGTGGGTGAACCTTATAATGGACACCTTCGCCGCTGCGGCTCTTGCGTCGCTGCCGCCGAGCTGGGCTGTAATGAAGGACCGTCCCCGCAAGAGCGGCGCGAACGGCGATTTCATCATAACCAAGTCTATGACATGCAACATATTCACGGTAGGCGCAGTGTTTGTGGCGGTGCAGCTTGCGTTGCTTCTTTGGATGAACGGCAATGGCGGGCTTTCGGCTTACGAGCAGTCGGAATTCTTCACCTTCTTCGTGATGCTGCAGTTCTGGAACATGTTCAACGCTAAGGCATACATGACGGGCGAGTCGGCTTTCAAGGGGCTCCTTGCCGACGGCACCTTCCTGCTTGTCTGCGGCGTGATACTTGTCGGGCAGTTCCTGATAGTTACTTTCGGCGGCGAAATGTTCAATGTCGTGCCGCTTACAGCCAAGAGCTGGGGAATAATAATCGCTTCGACCTCAGCGGTGCTGTGGGCAGGGGAGCTGCTGCGTCTGTTCGCTAAAAAATAAGTAAAATAAAAAACGGATATTTCTATGGATACACTAATTCAATTCTGTCTCGACCATCTTAACTACTGGACCATAACGCTGTTTATGGCAATCGAGAGTTCGTTCATTCCTTTCCCTTCCGAGGCTGTCGTGCCTCCTGCTGCGTGGAAGGCTGCCGTGACAGGCGAAATGAGCGTCGCTTTGGTCGTGGTGTTCGCTACGTTGGGCGCTCTCATAGGCGCTTTCATAAACTACTATCTTGCCGTATGGCTCGGGCGTCCGGTGATGTATAAGTTCGCCAACAGCCGCATCGGTCACATGTGCCTGCTCGACGAGGCGAAAATAAAGCATGCCGAAGAGTACTTCGACAAGCATGGCGCTATCTCCACCTTTGTCGGCCGCCTTGTACCCGCAGTGCGTCAGCTCATATCCATACCTGCCGGACTGGCACGCATGGGGCTTGGCCGTTTCGTGCTTTACACCTCTCTCGGCGCCGGCACGTGGAATGTTATCCTTGCCCTTCTCGGCTATTACATGGCGTATGTTCCCGGCATGCAGACCGAAGAGGCTGTCATGAACAAGGTTAAAGAGTACAGCAGCGAGATCGGCGTCGTTTTCATTGTCCTGGCAGTATTCATAGTAGCCTACCTCGCATATAAAGCGTTGAAGAAAAAGTGATGACGATTAACGTTGAACGATTAAAGTTTAGGGTTTAGAGTTTAGAGTTGAGAGAATGTTGGCGGCATTCGCTATCGCCAACAGATTAACGTTTAACGTGTAACGATTAACGAGGACTACCTTAGTAGCCCTTAGCCCCCTTATTACTCCAGTCTATTATAAAATCATCGCCGCAATATTAGTTGCGGCGATGATTTTATATCCAGTAGGCTTGCGAGTCGTGCGTAGAGACTCTCTTCTCTTCGGGCGGCAATTCCATGTAATTGCCGTATTTTGAGCTGAGGTATTTATCATACCCTTTCGGTATGCGGTATTCCGTGCCCTCGAATACGGCAGTCGCATGCTCCTTGAACACCTCGCTCGGCAGAATTTCTCTCAACGCTGTACGTGACCCGAAGCTGCATGTCCTTTCGCACTTCTCAAAGTCGTGCATCGTGGCGACCTTTCTTATTGTGCTTAGTATCATGTGCGGGGAGAAGGGCAACAGAATGAGTTTCGTTATCAGCAGCCTCGCTTTGCGTGCGGCGGTCTGCCTGTCGCATAGTCTCTGCGTCTTTATATACATGAAGCGTATGCATTGCCCGCATAGCCATGCCTGCCACTTCGATTTTATGCCGTCGAGCGGGAATATGTCTACGTATGCGCCGAACACGCTCGGCTTGTAGAAGAACTCATCGACAATGGTCCCCCTGCGGTATATCTTGGCAAAGGGAACATGGTACTTCCTGTTCTGCTCATGTGTGACAATGGCGTATTTATCGTTCTGCTCCTTGTTGTAGAGCTCTACGAACTTCTCGTAGTCGGGGCGTGGCATGTGTATGTCAATGTCGTCGTCCCAGGGTATGTATCCCTTGTGCCTTACTGCGCCTAAAAGAGTGCCGTAGGCAAGGAAATAGCGTATCCCGTTCTTTTCGCAGAACGTGACCGTCTCGTTCAGAATTTCAATCTGCATCTTTTTGAGCTCGTCAATGCCTATGGGCTTCATGTTGTTGCTGTTTATGGTGTGGCGATACTTTAAAATACCCCCAAAGCCGGAACTGCGCTTTGGGGGCTTTTGTCAAGAGCCGTCGCTCTTATCAGATTTCAGCGATAACCTCAACCTCTACAAGAACGT
Source organism: Bacteroidaceae bacterium (assembly GCA_017462065.1). Lineage (GTDB taxonomy): Bacteria > Bacteroidota > Bacteroidia > Bacteroidales > Bacteroidaceae > HGM04593. The sequence continues at coordinate 5,445 of JAFTRV010000023.1, read as the reverse complement.
TCTTGGGGAGAGTCTTCACTGCTACGCATGAACGTGCGGGCTTGCTTGTGAAATATTCGGCGTACACTGCGTTGAATGCGGCGAAGTCTGCCATGTCGCTCAGGAAGCATGTAGTCTTGACAACCTTGTCGAACGATGTGCCGGCCTCGGCAAGAACAGCCGAAAGGTTCTTCATTACCTGTGTAGCCTGGTCTGTAATGCCCTCAGCCTCTACATCGCCTGTCGCGGGGTTGATGGGTATCTGACCCGATGTGAACAGCATGTTGCCGCAGATGATAGCCTGTGAGTATGGGCCAATGGCCTCAGGCGCGTTGCTTGTATAAACTTTCTTAAGCATCTCTTTAAGTTTTTATTGTTAATGAATATTGTTTTAGTCCCAAATCTTGAAGCCTGCCTTCTTGAGGGCGTCCTTAATCTTGTTCGTATGCTCGAAGTCGCGTGTCTCAAGGTTGATGCGTATGAAGCAGCCGTTGATTTCGGTGTTTGCGTTGGTACGCTCGTGGTGTACTCCAATGACGTTGCCGCCGAGTTCCGCAATGATGCGTGACACCTGCAGCAGCTGGCCCGGCTTGTCGAGAAGCTCTACCTTTAGGAGAGCGGCACGCCCGGCTTTGAAGAGGCCTCGCTTGATTACACGGTCAAGAATGTTCACGTCGATGTTGCCGCCCGAGACAAGGCATACAACGTTCTTGCCCTCGATAGGCACCTTGTCGAACATTGCGGCTGCCACAGCCACCGCTCCTGCGCCCTCGGCGATGAGTTTCTGCTTCTCAAGCATTGAGAGAATGGCAGAAGACACCTCGTCGTCGGTAACGGTTACAATGTCGTCCACATACTTGCTGCAAAGGTCGAACGTGTTTTCGCCCGGCTGCTTTACCGCGATGCCGTCGGCGATGGTAGATACGCCTGCGAGCCTTTCAATCTTCTTATGCTCTACTGAGTTCTTCATGCTCGGAGCGCCGGCCGACTGAACGCCGTAAACCTTTATGTTGGGGTTGAGCGACTTTATTGCGAAAGCTATGCCCGAGATGAGTCCGCCGCCGCCGATAGGCACGATGACTGCGTCGATGTCCTTTTTCTGCTCTACAAGCTCAAGAGCGATAGTGCCCTGTCCGGCAATCACGTCCACGTCGTCGAACGGGTGAATGAATGTATATCCGTGCTTGTCGCGCAGCTCAAGCGCGCGGTTGTAGGCATCGTCGTAAACGCCCTCTACGAGGCAAATCTCGGCTCCGTAGTTCTTTGTAGCCTCAATCTTTGAGATTGGAGCGCCGTCGGGGAGGCAGATGATAGACTTGATGCCGTTCTTCGTAGCCGCAAGAGCCACGCCCTGAGCATGGTTGCCCGCAGAACATGCGATAACGCCTTTCGCCTTCTCCTCTTCCGAAAGCTGTGAAATCTTGTAGTAAGAGCCTCGTACCTTGAACGAGCCTGTCAGCTGCAGGTTCTCGGGCTTGAGGAAGACGTTGCACTTGCTGTTGATGTTAGGAGCATGAATAAGCTCTGTACGGCGTATGACATCCTTTAGTACATACGATGCATGATAGATTTTGTCAAGTGTGAGCATATCGTTATAAGTTTATTCACAAAAGTACAACTATTTTTAAATTCCGACAATAATGTTCTCAAAAATTAAGAAACTGCCTTGATTTTCTTTTGTTGTTTCGGAACTTTGCGTATATTTGCCTCGGATTATGGTGTAACTCCGGCGTCAGCCGGCGTTAGTAAAAGGGAATCCGGTTAAAGTCCGGAGCTATACCCGTAGCTGTAAGTCCTTGTATTCACGGTATTCTTTTGCCACTGCCTTTGGGCGGGAAGGCGCCGATGAAGGGACAAGCCAGAAAACCTGCCAATCCGTTTTGTTTTATAACGAGCCTCGGGTAAAGGCTTTTATAGACCGCTATATGCCACGTTTACATTTTTGCAGAACTCTATGCGTCATTGGCGCATTGGCTTTCGTCTTTTCTCCGCTGCAGGCTATTGAGCCCGACACGTTGGACTGCAACCCGCTTCAAGAACTTGAAGTGGTGGGCAAGGCCGTGCCCTCGCCGCTTGCCTCCTCCTCTCCTTTGCAGGTGATGGAGCGTGACGCCTTTCTGCGTAACGGGGCGTTGTCGCTTGCCGACGCCGTCAAGCGCATGACGGGCGTCGATGTCCACGACTATGGCGGCGTGGGCGGTCTTAAGACCGTGTCGGTCAGAGGGCTTGGGGCGAAGCATACGGCGGTGAGCTACGACGGCCTTGTGCTTTCCAACGCTCAGAGCGGGCATGTCGATATCGGCAGGCTCTCTCTCGATAACGTGAGCATGGCGACGCTCTCTTTGGGGCACGACGGCGACATCTTCAGGAGCGCTACGGAATATATGTCGTCGTCGCTCCTTACGCTGTCTACCCTGCGTCCTTCGGCGACTGGCACGTCGGTGCGTCTGCGTGCAGGCTCTTTCGGCCTTGTCGATGCCATGCTGCGTCACAGCCAATGCTTCGGCGACGGCTGGTCGGCATCGCTGCAGGGCAGCTTCATGCGCAGCAGCGGACGCTATCCGTTCCTCCTTTCCAATGGTGCCAACACTGCTGTCGAGAGACGTGAGGAGAGCGACGTGATGACCTTCGGCGTCGAGGGCGACCTGTTCGGCAGGCTTCTTGGCGGCGACCTTGCCGTGAAGCTGAATTTCTTTGATTCCGAGCGTGGGCTGCCCGGGGCTGTCAATCTTTATAATAAGGAGAACAAGGAGCGTCTGTGGGACGATAACTTCTATGCCCAAGCCTCGTACGAACGCCGCATGAACCGCTTTTTCACTCTTAAGGCAAGGCTTAAGTACGACTACCAGCATACACGCTACAAGAACATAAGCGCCAACTACGCCTCCGGCGAGCAGGAGGATATAAACCGCGAGAACAGCTGCTACGCTTCGCTTGGCGTCAAGTACGTCCCTTTCGGCAGCCTGTCGCTGGCCTTGACGTCGGATATCGCATACGCCGCTCTCGACAATAATTTCAACGATAGCAGGCAGCCCCGCCGTCTAAGCTCCCTTACGGTGCTTGCGGCACGTTACGACATGGGGCGTTTCTCGGCTACCGCCTCGTTGCTCGCGACGTATATCAAAGACAATGTAAGGAACGGCACGGCGTCAGCTCCTTTCTGCCGCTTCTCGCCCTCGGTCGCTCTGTCGGCGCAGCCTTTTGCGGGAGTCCCCTTCCGCCTGCGTGCGTCGTACAAGGACTGCTACCGTGTGCCTACCTTCACCGACCTCTACTATCTGCGTCTCGGCAACGTGGGGCTTAAGCCCGAAAGAGCCTCGCAGTTCAACTTCGGCGCTACGTGGAGCGTCTCTTTGGGCAGGGTGGTGGAGTACCTCTCGATTATCGCCGACGGCTATTACAACCGTGTGCAAGACAAAATAGTGGCCTTGCCTACAATGTATGTCTGGAAAATGTTCAATTCGGGCGAGGCGGAGATTGCCGGCGTCGATGCGAGCGCCGAGCTTCTGCTCAACCTCTCTCGCGGCATGCGTCTGCAGCTCGATGCGGGCTACTCCTTCCAGCATGCTGTCGATATAAGCGACCCTGCCGCAAAGAACTACCGTCATCAGCTGCCTTATACTCCGCTTCATTCGGGCAAGTTCACCCTGGCGTTCCTTAGCCCTTATGTGAACGTGTCGTACATGTTCACCGCTGTCGGCGAGCGCTACGTGCTGCCGCAGAATACGCAGCGTAACAGAATAGAGGGGTATGCCGAGCATTCATTCTCGGCCAACAGGGAGTTTCTCTTCGGCCGTTATCGCCTGCTGCTGCAGGGCGAGCTGCTGAATGTCGGGAACAAGCAGTACGAGATAATAAAGTTCTACCCCATGCCGGGCTTCCAGTGGCGGCTGTCGGCGCTTTTCTCTTTTTGATAATTATTCGTTTAACCAATATTTAAAGCTATGAAACCAATTCTTAGACCATTCGTGTTTATTTTAGTGGCTGCGATGTTCGCGGCATGTGAGAACGGAAATGCCGACGGCGACGGCGGCGACGGCGGCGGCGCTGCAACCTCGAACGGTTGCTATTATGCCTTGAACAGCGGCCTTGACGCAAGCAACTCATCGCTGACACGCTACGACAAGAACAGCGGCAATGTCACTCAGGACTATTTCTTCTTGCAGAACAACAGAGGCTTGGGCAATCTGCCTAACGACATGCTTGTCTACGGCTCCAAGATGTATATTGCCGTTTCGGGCGAGATGACCGTTGAGGTGACCGACCTCGATGCGAAGTCTGTAAAGCAGATTGCTTGCGGCGCGACTCATCAGCCCCGTTGTCTTGCGGCAGCCGGCGGCAAGGTCTATGTGACCTATTACGACGGCTATGTGGCGCGCATCGACACGGCGACCCTTGAGGTCGAGTCCGAAGTAGAGGTTGGCCGTAACCCCGAACAGCTGGCGGTTGTCGGCAATGCTCTTTATGTGGCTAACTCGGGCGGTCTCGACTGGAATACCGACAAAGGCTACGACAAGACAGTGTCGGTCATCGACCTGGGCACGTTCACCGAAACAAAGAAGATTGAGGTTGCTGCTAATCCGACAGTCGTGCATGCCGACGGCGCAGGCGTCTATGTCATCTCGCAAGGCAATTACGGCGACGTGCCTCCGGCTTTGCAGTATATCGACTCCGAGGGCACCGTGACAATTCCGGAGCTTTGTCCCAAGCTTTCCGACATGTGCTATGTCTCGGGCGCTGTTTATGGCCTGCTGCAGGAATACGACGCATTGTGGAACACAATAAACAGCTATATATATTATAATAAGGTAAAGAACGTTGCCGAGACCTCTTGGATAAAAGACGAAGTCCTGCCGGCGAAGCCCTACAAGCTTTCGGCTGTCGGCGATGCAGTGGCGGTAACATCGGGCGACTACACAAGCGATGGCGATGTATGCCTGTACGACACGGACGGCATGCTGCTCGCCAAGTTCGCCGCCGGCCTGTACCCCGTGAAAGTAGTGAAGGTGGATTGAAGTTTAGAGTTTAGAGTTGAGAGCTGAGAGCTGAAAGGTTAAAACTGCGAGCGTGACTAATGGCAATTAAGGGAACTAAGGGCTACTAAGGGGGCTAATGGCTACTAAGGTAGTCCTCGTTAATCGTTACACGTTAAACGTTAATCTGTTGGCGATAGCGAATGCCGCCAACATTCTCTCAACTCTAAACTCTCAACCCTAAACTTTAATCGTTACACGTTAATCGTTACACGTTAATCGTTACACGTTACACGTTAATCGCCTTTTAGCCCCTTAATTTGATTTTTTTCTCTTTTTTTTTGAAAAAATATTTGGTTTTTGTTTGCAGGTTTAGAAAAAAGCACTACCTTTGCACTCGGTTTTGAAAGGCACCCCTTTCGAGAGGTCCTGAAAGCCGAAGATGATCCTTGACAGCATTCCATACAGACAAGCAGTACAACGGTCGATGATG
>JAFTRV010000022.1 GCA_017462065.1 Bacteroidaceae bacterium | reverse complement strand
GGGGTGAATAAAAAGCAAAGTTCAAGGCTTGTGCAGGCTTCAAAACCGCAACCGACGCTGCTAACGAGAGCAAAGAGTGCTTGCTTTCTTTGCCGAGTAGCGAGGAGGAAAAGCCACAAAGGGTTAATTTACTGAGCGTAAATGAGGATTTTGAAGGCAAACGTAACACAGCAATTTACTTTTCAGTCACCCCCAAGTCAGGTTATCTGTTGGCATTTTTTGTTGCTTATAGCACCCCCGAGACAGGCAAAAATCATTCCAGATTAATTATCGTAATTCCAGCACCGCCGAACTGAACATGCTCGTCGTGAAAATTCTTCACGAACGGCAATGTGCTGAGGTACTGACGCACGAGGGTACGCAGTATGCCGTTGCCTGTGCCGTGCAGCACACGCAGCTGATGCACGTTGCAAACGACAGCGTCATCAATGAAATAGCCTATCGCCTGAACGGCCTCTTCGCCTCGCATTCCACGGATATCGATGTCAGAACTGAAGTTCAGCCGTTTCTGATGAAGCTGTTCCTGGGTTTCAGTTGTCAGGAACGACACTTTGCGAGCCTCCTCCTTAGGCGCTTCGCATGGTTGCAACCTGTCGATGGAAACGGTCGATTTTATAGCCCCGAAGCGTACTACCGCACCGGACTTGACAAGCGACAGCACTTCGCCTGCGGCCTGCTGCCCGACTATACGCACGAACATTCCCGGAACGATTGACGGCTTAACGCTCTCATTACGCTCCTGACGGCTGACGCTCTGCCGCACATCGGCATTTTTCTCCTTTTTACCGTTCTTTTTACGCTCTTGACGGGCAAGAATCTTAGCCATTTCACGGTCGGTCTTCATCTGCTGCTTTTGCCTTGCAAGCTCTTCGACCTGTCTGCTGAAGTCGCTAAGTTCCATGCGCGCCTGCTTTGTCCTCTCCTTCTCGGCCTTAGCCTCGACAATAGCACGAATGGTGTTCTCTATTTTTGCGTTCGCCTCACGCAAGAGCTTGTCGGCCTCGTCACGTGCCTCTCTCATTATCTGCTTGCGAGTCTTGGCAAGTTCATCGCTCGACGCCTGTACCTTGCCTATCATCTCGTCGAGTTCTTTCTCTTTCTGATGCACGTTCTTGCGTTTGCTCTCCCAATAGCGCTTGTCACGCACGATGTCCTGAAGATACTTGTCGGACTGAATATAATCGCTGCCCACTATCTGCGACGCATCGCTTATGACCTCTTCGGGCAAGCCTATCTTGCGAGCAATCTCAACAGCGAAAGAGCTGCCGGGATTGCCTATCTGCAGCTGGAAGAGCGGACGCATTTCGGCCCTGTCATAGAGCATCGCTCCGTTTACTATGCCCGGAGTAGAGTCGGCAAAATGCTTCAGGTTCTGATAGTGAGTGGTTATTATGCCGAACGACTTGCGTTCGTTGAATCGTTTCAGCAGAGCTTCGGCAATGGCAGCGCCGATGAGCGGTTCAGTTCCGCTGCCGAACTCGTCTATCAGTATCAATGAGTGGTCATTGCAGTTCTTGAGGGTGTGCTTCATATTGAGCAAATGGCTCGAATATGTGCTGAGGTCGTCCTCGATGCTCTGCTGGTCACCGATGTCTATGAACATGCTTTTAAAGAGACCCGCACGGCTGCGCTCATGCACCGGTATCGGCATTCCGCACTGAAGCATGTACTGCAACAGGCCGGCAGTTTTCAAGCAGACCGACTTTCCTCCGGCGTTAGGACCGGAAATGAGCAATAGGCGGCGTTCCGGGTCAAGGGCGATGTCAAGAGGCGACATCTTGCGGCCATGCTTACGCAAGGAGAGCTCAAGCAAGGGGTGACATGCTGTTCCCCAATCTATGAGCGGGCGTGCCGACAGCGACGGCTTGATTGCATTGAAGCGTATCGCAAGTTCGGCTTTCGCACGAATAAAGTCCATTTCACCGAGAAAATCGTAAGCTTTCAGCAACCCCGGCACCTGCGGACGCAGCTCCTGCGAGAAGGCGCTGAGTATCGCAATTATCTCACGTTTCTCTTCGGCCTCGAGCTCACGTATCCTATTGTTCGCCTCAACCACTTCGGCAGGCTCTATGAAGACGGTCTTTCCGCTTGCCGACTCGTCGTGGACAATTCCGCCCATCTTGCGTTTGAGAGCGGGCGCGACAGGAATGACAAGACGGCCGTCACGCATGGTAGGCGATGCGTCCTTCTCGACAAGCCCCTCGGACTGCGCTTTACGGAGTATCGAGCTAAGAGTCCTTGATATGCCGCTCGAGGTGCGTACAAGCTCGCTGCGTATATGCGCCAATGCGGGCGAAGCGCTGTCCTTTACCGTGCCGAACTTATCTATTATGGAGTCTATGCTGCGGATTATTTGCGGAAAGGCCTCGACGTCGCCGGCAAGACTGCGCAGCGACGGATAGAGAGAGTTGTCCTCGCCCTCGTTGCCTTCGCTCTGCTTACGCAGCAGTGACAATATGCGGCCGATGGTGTCGAGCGAACGGCGAAGAGCATGCAGTTCCTCGGCACTCATATACATACCCTCGATGCGTATCCTTTGCAGAGGCTCACGCACGTCGAAATAGAACTCATTCGGGAAGCCGTCCTCGAGCTGCAATATACGCACGAGCTCCACGACCTCGTCGAGGCGTCTGCTGACAGCGTCGAAGTCGGTGAGGAAATGCATCTCATCGACCCTTTCCTTTCCAAGCAGGCTAAGGCACTCCTCCTTGAGCATGCGGCGGACAACATCGAATTCTATCTTCGCTTCAAAATTATGAGGATATATCATAGTTCTTCTGTTTCGAGGTGCGAAGATACAAAAATCGCCTCAAAAGCACGCCCAAAGAGAGAGATTTATTTATCCAAAGGGGAGTTTTGCAGGCTGAGAGATTGATTACTATTCTTGCGTACACGGAACAAGCCAAAGCGACTCAAATATTTTAGATATAATATTTGCAATATTTATTATACGCATATCCATAATTTTATGTATTTTTGCCTGTATTATTGTCACAATATTTTTTTTGCTAAAACAAAACCAAACATTAATAAAACGTCATGAGAACACTTCGTACATTAACAGCAATGCTGTTCAGCCTTTTAATGACAACAGCCGTGCAGGCGCAAGAGACCACGAACGCAACGGCCACATCCTCTGATGCAATCGGCAACATTGTCGTGAATCTCAACACCGCAAGCTGGGGACAGAATTCCCCGTTCAACGAGCAATGCTATACAAGCTATGGCGGTACCACGCACGCTAAGGCAGGTTGCGTGCCTGTCGCATACGCCATTGTAATGCGTCATCACGGCTTTCCTGCAAAAGGGACAGACAACGTGCTATATAATTGCCAAGCCTCTACTTACGTAGAAATCACTGACAGAGTATACGACTTTGGAAAAATGCCTTTGGTGTATGACGGGAACTGGACAGAAGAGCAAATCAACGAGGTCGCAAAGCTGATGTCGCACATCGGGCACGCATTCATGGTTGAATATGGTTCCGGCAGCACAAGTGTCAGCGACCCGCAAAGCACAGATAAGTTAAAGAGATACTTCGACTACGAGCTGGTATACGCATCGTACCAGAAAGACCACACCCTGGACGCTTGGACAGCCAAGTTAAAGGAGAGCCTTGACAACAACAACCCTGTAATATACGCTTCGGACAATGCCGGTACGGGCGACACACGCCACATGTTCGTTATTGACGGTTATACCGACGCCGATTATTTCCACTTCAATTTCGGTTGGGCGGGAAGCGGCAACGGCTGGTTCAAGCTCGACAACATTACACCTTCACAAGGCGATGACTACTCATGGAAAGACGGTTCTGACCACTATGCCATATTCAACCTTAAGCCTTTGAGGGAGAATGCAGGCGAAGATAATGAAGACAAAGAGGTTGAGGTTACCGTAAACGCTACAGCGTCAAACGGCGGCACAGCAACAGTGAACAACAATGCGTCGGCAACCGTAAAGGCAGGAGAGAACATTATTCTTTCGGCAATAGCCGACAACGATTACGTATTCGTAAACTGGACTGTAAACGGCACTGAGGTAAGCAAGGATGCCCTTTTCACCACCACAGCTACAGAGAACGTCACATACACGGCCAATTTCGCATCGACAGCCACCACCGTTACAATTAAGCTGTATGGCAGCGGAGGCTCAAAGATAATAAACGGGGACAATTACACCGGCAAATGCGAAGTGAATGTAGGCTCGCTTGTAACTTTGGAAGCCGATGGAAGCGAGTATGGAAACGTCTTTGCTTTTTTCACCCTCAACAACACCTACATGAGAGGCGGTACTGTCGTTTCTAACAGAAACCCATACCAGTTCATCGCTACAGAGAACGCTACATACTACGTGAACTTTGTAGACTTCGGCGGATTGACCGAAGAGTACTTGACCGCCAACGTATTCGTTGAAATGACAGAGGGAGGAAACGCATACATTCAGAACCATGTCGCTACGGAGTTCAGACTCGGCGAAGAGCTAACACTGCTTGCAGCGGCATACGAAGGGTATGAATTCACAGGCTGGACCGACAGCAATGACGAGCTTGTAAGCACAATGCCGTCATACACCCTCGTAGTGAATGGTCCGAACACATATACTGCGAACTTTGAGCCGATATACACAGGCATTGACGAAGTGAAAGCCGAAGAAAAGCGCATAATATATGACCTTAGCGGACGCAGGATAGAGGAAATAACCAAGCCGGGCATATACATTGTGAACGGCAAGAAGAGCGTTATCAGATAAGAGATAATGACATACACATACAAGGGCATAAGAGTAAACATCAATGTGCAGGGAACAGGCTCGCCTGTTCTCCTGCTGCATGGATGGGGGTGCAGCAACGAGATATTCAGCGGCATTCAGCAGGTGCTGTCCCAGAACTACGCCACATATAATTTCGATTTTCCGGGATTCGGAGTGTCGGACGAGCCCGATACCGTTTGGGGAACTGAGGAATACACCTACATGGTGGAGCAGTTCGTTAAAGAGAACAACATTGCCCGCCCTGCACTCATAGGGCACTCCTTCGGCGGCAGGATAAGCATTATATTCGCTTCACGCAACGACGTGAGCCGTGTCGTCCTTGTCGATGCGGCAGGCATAAAGCCTAAGAGGCCTTTCAGCTATTACCGCAAGGTATATACATTCAAGGCCCTCAAGTGGCTGTGCAACACGTTCCTGCCAAAGAAGACCGCTCAGAAAATAATTGAAAGCCGCCGCAGAGGGGCCGGGTCGAGCGACTACGGCAACGCTTCGCCTATGATGCGCGCCATACTGTCAAAGGTGGTAAACGAAGACCTCACGTGCCTGCTGCCTAAGATAACAGCCCCCACCCTGCTGTTCTGGGGCAACATGGACACGGCGACGCCGTTGAGCGACGCAAAGACCATGGAAAAACTTATTCCCGACGCCGGGCTTGTAGTGGCTCACGGTACGGGGCATTTCTCGTTCATCGAGAACGCCGGGCTTTTCACAGCCGTCATAAAGAACTTTTTTAAAATAAAATAATGGAGCTGACTAATATAATGTATGCCTGCACGGCAACGCTTTTCTTTCTTGTCATAGCAAAGTACGACATTCACATGTTCCAGCTGAGCTCGTACCGCAACAAGCGTTATTTCCGCTGGCTTGTACCGGCGAATATAATCTCGGCAAAGAGGATGTTGGCGGCGTTTATGCTGGCGGCGGCGTTCGTGCCGGGCTATTGGGGCGCAGGAGCAGCCGTAGCGGTAACCGTCATCGGCTACATACATTGCTTCAGAGAGAAGTTCAAGACTCCGCTTGCGTATACGATGAGAGTGAAGAGGCTGTTCGCGACCGACATTCTGCTGTTCGCAGCGGCTGTTATCGCAGCATTGTTCCTTGCCGATAGATGGGCTACGGTCATAATCGGTGCTGCGTTGTTAATGTCGAACTTTATAATGCTGCTTGCCAACATTGTGAACATGCCCATAGAGAAAGCCATAAACCGCTACTACTATAACGACGCCAAGCGTATAATAGAGAGCCATAAGGGGCTTATCATCATAGGCGTCACCGGAAGCTTCGGCAAGACAAGCACCAAGAACTACCTCGCAAGCGTGCTTGCCGAGAAATACAACGTGCTTGTAACGCCCGGGAACTTCAACACCCTGCTGGGCGTTATACGCACCATACGTGAACACCTGCGGCCATACCACCAGGTATTCATTGTCGAGATGGGAGCAAAGCAGAAGAACGACATTAAGGAGATATGCGACCTCGTTCACCCGAGCATAGGCATAGTAACCGCTGTCGGCGAGATGCACCTTGAGACCTTCAAGAGCGTCGAGAATATTCAGAGCACCAAGTTCGAGCTAATCAATTCCCTGCCAGCCGACGGGCTTGGAGTGATAAACATAGATTCGGAACATATCAGAAGCTACGAGGGGATAACAAGCCCTTGCGACATTATAAAGTATGCGGTCGAGAACAGCTGCGAATACAAAGCCGAGGATGTGACGTACGGCGCCGGAGGCGTAACGTTCACCCTTAACGGCGAGAGATACGCAAGCAGGCTGCTCGGAGCCGGCAACCTGCTCAACATGCTTGCCTCGATTGCCGTAGCCGACCGGTTGGGCGTTCCCGCAGGCAAGCAGAAGAGCGCCATAGCACGTCTGCAGCCTGTCGAGCATCGTCTGTCGATGAGAGTAGCCAACGGCATTACCGTGCTTGACGACGCATACAATTCCAACCCGCAAGGCGCAAAGATGGCACTTGAGGTGCTGAAGAACTTTGATGTAGCCGACGGTTGCAAGCGCATTGTCATCACGCCGGGCTTTGTAGAGATGGGAACACGCCAGGCCGAAGCCAACAAGGAGTTAGGACGCACTATAGCCAAGAGCTGCGACTATGCGATAGTTGTCAATGCGACAAACAGAGCCGCCATAAAGAGCGGCATCGACGAGGGGGGCCTTGCCGAGGAGAAGTATTTCCTTGCCGACTCGCTCAGCCATGCGCACGCACGCCTGGCTGGGATACTGCGAGCAGGAGATGTGGTGCTTTATGAGAACGACCTGCCCGATAACTTCAAGTAGGCCATAGGGAACCATTAGAGATTATTCGTTACAATCTGAATGACAAATTAAACAACAAACAATATATACCAAGATGAAAACCAATGTAGGAGTTGTATTTGGCGGAAGATCGGTAGAGAACGAGATTTCCGTTATCACCGCCAACCAAGCCATGGCCGCGATGGACCATGACAAGTACGAGATAACACCGATATACATAACAAAAGAGGGTAAATGGTACACCGGCGAGGCATTGCTGAACGTCGCCAACTACCGTGACACCAAAAAGCTGCTTGCAATGTGCGAAGAGGTTTACATGAAGCCCATATACGGCGACACCAACCTTTACCGCACCAACAAGGGGCTGTTCAAGAAAGAGATAGTGACAAGGCTCGATGTCATTCTCCCGGCACTGCACGGAACGAACTGCGAGGACGGCACGTTCCAGGGAGTAATGGAGTTCTCGGGCATACCGTACACCGGTTGCAACACCCTTGCGTCGGCGAATGGCATGGACAAGATTACCATGAAGATGATACTCAAGGAGTGCGGTATTCCTGTCATAGACTACAGCTGGTTCAGCGACAAGGAGTGGGCCGACAAGCAGGAGAGCTGCATAGAGCGTGTGGAGAAGGAGCTGGGCTACCCTGTCATCGTCAAGCCCGCCAACAGCGGGTCGAGCGTAGGCATACGTGCCGCGCACAACAGAGAGGAGTTCCTTGACGCTGTCGATTATGCGATATCGTTCACAAGCCGTGTAATCATAGAGAAATACGTGCAGAAGCTTAAAGAGGTGAACTGCGCCGTGCTTGGCAACTATTACGAGTGCCGGCCGTCGGTGTGCGAGGTGCCTGTACGCAGCGGAGAGATACTTTCGTACCAGGACAAGTACATGAGCGGCGGAGGCAAGCAGTCGCAAGGCATGCAGTCTACTGTCCGTGAGATTCCCGCCAACCTGCCGCAGGAGAGCACAGACTTTATTCAGAAAGCGGCTTGCGACACCTTCAGGGCGCTTTCATGCGACGGAGTGGCACGTATCGACTTTATCATCGACGAGGCCACCGGCGACATTTTCGTGAATGAGATAAATACCATTCCCGGCTCACTGTCGTTCTACCTATGGGAGTACAGCGGCATAAACTTCACCGCACTCATCGACAAGCTCATTGAGATTGCGTTCCGCCGCAAGCAGGACGCAGGCTTCAAGGCCGTTAATTACGGCGAGAACATCTTTGCGGCAAAGAGCGCAGGCGGAGCGAAGACCGGAGGCAAGTTCGGAGCGAAAGGCGGAAAGTTCGGCAGATAAATGAGCGAGATTGATATCTTCACGCCCGACAATGACAACGGCATGGAGCTGCCGCTGTCGAACGAGCATGTGGCGGCAGGCTTCCCGTCGCCTGCCGAGGACTTCACGCAGCGTGGCATTGACCTTAACAGGGAGCTTATAGCGAACCCTGCTTCGACATTCTACGCAAGAGTGAGCGGGCTTTCAATGGTGGACGAAGGCATCAACGACGGCGACCTGCTTGTCATTGACAAGAGCCTCGTGCCGCGCAACGGCTGCCTCGCCGTATGCTACATCGACGGCGAGTTCACCCTGAAGAGATTCGAGAAGCACAAGGACCATGCCCTGCTTCTCCCTGCCAACAAGGAGTTCAAGCCGATAAGAGTGACCGAAGAGAACGATTTCTGCATCTGGGGCGTTGTTACATACGTGATAAAGAAAGTATAACAAGGGGGGCGTCGAACCTCGGCTGCACTACGCTTGACCAATTACTGTCGGCATTATCGAAGGTTACACCTTTCAGTTTAATATGTTCGGACTCTGCGACTGCAATAATTTTTTCGTATCGTGCGAAAGGGTTTTCAACCCGTCGCTCGAAGGACGGCCCGTCGTGGTACTCAGCAACAACGACGGCTGCGTGGTGTCACGCAGCAACGAGGCTAAGGCTATCGGAATAAAGATGGGGCAGCCGCTGTACCAGATACGTGACTTCATAAAGAAATACAATGTCGCCGTATGCTCGAGCAACTATCACCTTTACGGCGACATGTCGCGCCGTGTCATGGCAATACTGAAACAGCATGTTCCCGCCATTGAGATATACTCCATAGACGAGGCCTTTCTGATGCTCGACGGCATTCCCATAGAGAAACTCAAGAAGTTCGGCGAGGAGCTTGCCTCGACCGTTCGACGCAGCACAGGCATTCCCGTGAGCATTGGGATGTCACGCACCAAGACTCTCGCAAAGGTAGCAAGCAGGCTATGCAAGAGATACCCCAAGCTGAACAGCGCATGCCTCATGTACCGTGACGAGGATATTGAAAAGGTACTCAGGAACTACCCGATAGAGGATGTGTGGGGCATCGGACGCAGGCAGGCGAAGATGTTCAAGGAGTGCCGCATCGACACGGCGGCACAGTTCTGCGGGCTTGGCGAAGAGTGGATAGACAACCGCCTGAACATCACCGGCAAACGCACATGGCTGGAGCTTAAGGGAAAGCCTTGCATAGAGTTCAGCCACGATACCGCCGACAGGCAGTCGATAATGGTGTCACGTTCATTCTCGAAGGAGCTGTACGGGATTGACGAGCTGCATGAGACGGTTACCACGTTCGCGAGCATCGCCGCCGAGAAGCTTCGCAAGCAGAGGAGCGTCGCGCAGGAGTTGCAGGTGTTCATCATAACAAACCGCCACCGTGACGACCAGCCGCAGCACTACGAATGGGGGCAGATATACTTTCCCACAGCCACCGACAGCACGCTTGAGATTGTAAAAGCAGCGACCGACGAGCTGCGCAGGATATACCGCAAGGGCTACGGATACAAGAAGAGCGGAGTAAGGCTTAGCCGCATCACGCCGTCAAATGCGGTGCAGTCGTCGCTTTTCGACACCATAGACCGTCCCAAGCACAAGAAGCTCATGGAGACCATAGACCGCATTAACAATGACATGGGAATAGAGAGCGTAAGACTCGTTTCGCAGGGAGCTATAACGGACCACACCAACCGTGAGCACCTTTCGCCGCAATATACCACCAAGTGGGAAGATATATTAATTGTTAAGGTGTGAGTTTTACTTACAGAAATGTTTTGTTCTGAAATACATTTTTAGTTATTTTGCACAAGCTGCAACCATAAAAGCGATACAATGAGCATGAACGGCAATAACGGACAGGGCGAGAGCCCGCTGCAACTGAGATGCGCTCCCATAGAGTGCGTACGCATAGGCTTTGTAGGCCTCGGCGTGCGTGCCAAGCGTGCCGTTCACCGCATGATGCACATTGAGGGCTGCGAGGTTGTCGCTCTGTGCGACCTTGTAGAGGAGAACATCGAAGAGGCAAAAGCAATCATTGCCGACTACGGCACTGCGGCCCCTGCCGCCTTCTGCGATGCCGACGGCTG
Organism: Bacteroidaceae bacterium; assembly: GCA_017462065.1. Taxonomy (GTDB): domain Bacteria; phylum Bacteroidota; class Bacteroidia; order Bacteroidales; family Bacteroidaceae; genus HGM04593. The sequence continues at coordinate 1,706 of JAFTRV010000022.1, read as the reverse complement.
GAAGCGGCTGTGCGAGATGCCGGGCATAGACCTTGTATATATATGCACCGACTGGGCGAGCCACGCCGACATTGCCGTATATGCAATGCAACAAGGCAAGCATGTAGCTACCGAGGTGCCCGCAGCCACTACGGTCGCCGACTGCTGGAGACTTGTGGACACGGCAGAGGCGACACGCCGCCACTGTATAATGCTTGAGAACTGCTGCTACGACGAGTTCGAGCTATGCGTGCTTAACATGGCTCAGAAAGGCGTTTTCGGCGAGATTATTCATGCCGAAGGCTCATACCTGCACGACCTGCGCGAGCGTATTGCCACCAACGATGACGGCGGACGTAAATGGAGCAACTGGCAGGTTGAGTTCATGAACCGGCACAATGGCAACCCCTACCCCACGCATGGCTTGGGCCCCATTGCCCTTGCAATGAACATAAACAGCGGCGACAGGATGAAGAGCATAGTATCAGTATCGACAAAGCGAATAGAGGGCAATGGCGACGAGAGCCTCAGCGGCACGATGAACAGCTCCGTTATAACGACCGAGAAAGGGCACACCATTCTTGTCCAGAGCTGCATGACCCTGCCACGCCCCTACAGCAGAGCGTTCCTTGTAAGCGGAACAGAAGGATTCGCGCAGAAATACCCCGTTCCTGCATTCGCATTAGCTCCGGACAGTGACAACGCTTTGATGGGGGAAGAGTGCGACAAGCTGCTTAAGCAGCACCGCCACCCGTTCGTCGAGATGTATAAAGAGCGTGGCGAAGAGCTGTGCGGCCGCCGCTGGATAGACTACGCTATGGACTGCCGCCTCATCCATTGCCTGCGCAACGGCCTGCCTCTTGACATGAACGTGTACGATGCGGCTTTATGGAGCAGCCTTGTAGAGCTGACCGAGATTTCGGCAAACAATGGCGGCATGCCTGTCGAGATACCCGATTTCACACGTGGCAGATGGGGTTAATGGGCATTGCCCAATAAATGAGCACGACATTTCTTGAAATCCATACTACATGCTATTATTCTAATTGCCCATGAAAAGGATTTTATCAATTACGCTTTCGTTGCTTGTAACAGCGACCCTATTCTCACAAACAAGCTATTACCCTGACAGCGTTGGGACTAAAGTATTCTATGAAGATGGTTATGCTTATCAAATGAGTGTAACCGAAAGAGTAATAATAAATATCTACAATCAAGACTGTAAATGGATAGATGTACCTAAAATATATAAACCTACTGGCGACTTCCCTGATGAATATACCCCGGACCTTGAAACAGACGAAATGAAGAGACAGGAAAAGTTGCTATACTCCATTTTAGAAGAGTCATACAGCAATGAAGAAAAAGAAAAAATAAAAGAATTTGGAAGAGGGGGAGAATGTACGATTGGAATGTTTATAAATCCACAAACAGGAAAAGTTGATGACGTACGTTTCTCCTTTTATAGACTTTCATATTACATGAATATTCCTGTATCAAAGTTCAGAGAGGTTGAACTGAAGATTAAGGAAAGGCTGAAACATACGGTAACAGATTATGGAAAGAATTTAAATTATGTTTATGATTTGTAAGCATCCGATAAAATGCATATTGCATCATGTAACAATGCTTTCTACTTTTGCATCATAACCTTACAAATTTTCAAGATTATGATGACACGTGAAGAAATCCTTTCAATAGAGGAGTATTGTGCAGAGCATAATGTC